>JAJTEY010000085.1 GCA_021299855.1 Bacteroidota bacterium
AAATAGTTATGAAGATCATCTGTATTGGAAGAAATTACGCGGAACACGCCAAGGAAATGAATGCTCCTGTGCCTTCAGAACCAGTGGTGTTCCTGAAGCCGGATACGGCATTACTCAAATCTGATGCCGATTTTTACTATCCGGAATTCACAAAAGATCTTCACCACGAAATTGAATTGGTGATTAAAATTTGCAAGCAAGGGCGGCATATTGCTCCTGAATTTGCGCACCGTTATTACGAAGAAATCGGAATAGGAATTGATTTTACGGCACGTGATATTCAGGCTAAATGCAAAGAGAAAGGTTTGCCCTGGGAAAAAGCTAAAGCTTTCGATCACTCGGCACCGTTAGGAAGTTTCGTTCATAAATCAGCATTGGAACCGCTCAACAACATTGCATTTCGTTTGGATAAGAATGGTGCAACGGTGCAGGAAGGCAACACCAAAGACTTACTATTCTCTTTCGATACGCTTATCGCACACGCTTCGGAATACTTTACACTTAAAGTCGGTGATTTAATTTTTACGGGAACTCCCGAAGGTGTTGGACCTGTTCAAATTGGCGATGTGCTGGAAGGTTATATCGGCCGAACGAAAATGTTATCGCTAAGGATAAAATAGTATGCGAATTAATTGATGTGTGCAAAAGCAATAAATTTTCTTAGAAACTTTTTGTACAAAAACATAACATTAGGACCTGTCTGTATACGTTAATCGCAATAAATAAAGTATCTATTTCAAATAATGTTTACATGCTGTAAATTTCGCTGCATAAAGAACCATTCGCCTTATTTTATTAGCCACTTCATGATAAAATCTTCCATGAAGTAACCATTACCAATATCAAAATCTTTAACTTCTTTAATAATATATCCAACGCGGAAATAGAAATTTATTGACTTATAATTTTTACGATTAACTGTAAGAGTAATGGTTTTAAGGTCAGCGAAATAATTTAAAATAGCATCATGTACGTGCTTCCCTATTCCTTTTCCCTGTTGATCAGGCAACACATAAAACTTGTGCAGAAAATAGTCGCCATTGCCTTTATCGGTTAATGAAACATAACCGATGTGTTGTTGATTTTCCGTAATAAAGAAGAACTGCTGTTTTTCTTCCAATTGTCGCAATAAGGCAGGGGCCGAATACATCAAATTCAGCATGTAATCTACTTGCTCCTGACCAATAATAGCGGGATAATGTTCATTCCATATTACCCGAGCCAATTGCTCCAGCTCGCGAACATCAGCTGTTCCTGCACGTTGAAGTTGAATCATGAACTAAAGATGCGAACTATCTTTTGTTCTTGTATAATGCCCCAACTCGAATCCTCCGTTGTATTTGGATGCCTGCACATATTTCGAAATATTAACGTCATACGAAACACCAATGAAAAAATCACCCAGATCGTAATACAACTGAGGGATAACAGCATCTTTAACGCGGTAATGACAACCAAACGCAATTCCCGATTCGCTAGAGAAATTCGTCACTTTTGTACCATTTTTAATTCGGAATCGAATCATGGAACCAACTACTGTTTCTGTTGCCAATCCTTGTTTCATAAAGTACCCGCCCGGACGAACAGACCAACGCGTATCGGGAATATCCAAGCGAATTTGTACGTGAGCAGCATAGCGCGGATCGAGACGTGTTCCGGAACCGCTATAAAATTTCTGCTCAGGCTTATTCAAATGAAATCCTGCTAATCCGGCCTGAATTTCAAATACATCTTTACCGGCCAAACTTCCCGCTACACTGCGGTATTGATAAGCGATACCTGCACCAAAATCAACGTAAGGAAATGAACTCACCAAATTCGTTTCATTCGAAGGTAAATCCGGATCGTGTGCGCCATTAACATATTGATTCTCCCAAGTTAACCCGCTGGTAGTTGCTGAACGTTGTCCGTAACCTCCCTGAATGCCCACACTCAACTTGTTGTAATCGTTTAACGGCACCATTGCAGAAGTTGAAACCAATCCTTGAAACGTTCCGAATTTCGAATCGCCGGCCTGATCTTTATATAAAAACGCACCAACTCCCAAATACGGACGATTCTTCGCCGCGCCAATACTCATGTCAAATGCACCCGCAGTTGTTTTATAAGGATTTCCCATTGCGGACCACTGACTTTTATAATTCAAATTCACGCGGAATAATCCATCAAAAAGGCCGGTATAAGCAGGATTCAAGTGCATCGGAGTTTCGTTAAACTGCGAAAAATGAATATCCTGAGCCTTTCCAACAAACACTCCAAACATCATCGCTATGACCAAAGGCTTTCTCATAATTAGCGGAATAGCGTGATGTTACCTGTTTTTACGGATGTAGAACCATCCACATTAGTAACGTTTAAAACATAGGCGTAAACTCCTGCAGGGTTCATTACGCCATTGGTTTTTCCGTCCCAACCTGTAGCAGCGTCTTTCGAAATAAATCATGTCATTATTGCCATCATTATTCGGAGAGAAGCCGGTCGCAATAAATGCATTATCCGTAATCTCTTCCACCTTATAAACCGCGATAATATGATCAGCCTGAGTCAAATCAACACCAATAGAATCACTGGTTGCATTAGGTGTAGGAATATTCACCATTTCCCAATGATCGAAAGTGTATTGTGCAGAAGTTGGTGTGGTTTGAAGGATCACGGGAATTCCTCCAAAATAATTTCCCGTCCATGGAAACTGATCCAGTGTTAATGAATTCACCTGAACTGTTCCTGCCCCAACAGGCTGCACTTCTATCATGATTTGATAAGGACCGTTAAGATCATAACAATCAATCATGCCCTGAGTTAGAGCAGTGCAGCGGGCTGTAATGAAATTATTAAGCGTGGTTACATTATTTTGCCAACCTGTCATTGTACCGCCCCAGCGCGCAACTTGGCCGGGCATTTCAGGAGTAATTTCTCCGATCATCGAGTTCAACAAAGTAGTCATCGAGTCGCAGCTGAACGTAGTATTCATCAAATCAGCAAAACGATTCACGTACCATTGTTTAAACGTCTCGTTGGTCATTAGCGCATTAAGGATTGGAATATGTCCTTGTCCTCCGGGATCGGGCAACGATTCAGGGTCGCACGGATCTGCATTGGGACTTGTATTCGGAATGCCGGTGTAATTGATATAATGCCCGAATGTAGCATCGTTGTCCCAAAGAGCATATCTCCATTTTTTCTTATCGCCTTGAGGATCCATGCCGCGCCACCAAGCCGTATTCCAATTCAGCCAGTCCATACTTACCACCACAGAATTCAGGATCACGTAATCTGCCAACGACTTCCAGTTGTAAACGCTATCCACATAAGCCCAATTGGCTGCAGTTTGCATATTATTGCTGGTTACAAATGCTGAAAATGCATTCCAATCGTTCTGAGCCTGCGCTCCGCCATATTCTGACCATGTACCGCCCCATGTTTTCAGGAACTGTAAATTATTCTCATCCTGATCGTAATAGTACGTCGTGAAATCGTGATCATCCACTTTCTCTCGATAATCGTACACGCCCCAATATTGCCCGTTCACGTAGAGGATACATGGTTCCCAGGTACGCTCATCCATATGTAAATCGGCTTCCTGCGACAGCGTGTGTACGTATGCATCACGAATATGCGCACCATTTTCAAACGGATAATTATCATTAGCAGCAGCTTTAATCATGATACGCTGAAACTCATCACGATCTTTTCTTCGGAATAATTTCCAATCCAATGCATCGTTGTAGCCCATTTGATCGCGACAGATATAATCGATACCCCGCTGATCGTATGCCCAGGAATCATTTCCATGCTTGTTCGAATTACCTGCTGCCTCTGTTCGAAAAACACCTGTCTTGTCAAAAAATTCTAAGCCCGATAAAGGCTCTGCGTTCCAGTCTCCATTCATCAATTGCATCAGTCCCGTTCCATAAATGGACAATACTGCCACCGTATGTGTAACACCAATGAAATAGGTATTGCTTTCCATGAAACTTGTAGGAATATTGGTATTGCTGCTCACTCCAATCGCACGGATTACTGTCGTAGCAGTAACATTAATCGGCCCGCTATAAACAAGAGAACCGGTATTGGGTTCACTGCCATCAGTTGTATAACGAATGGTTGCAGTAGGATCAGTTGTTGTGATATTAACTGATATTGAACCCGGATAAAATCCAGGAGCTTGCGAAAATACAGGCGTTGGAGAATACGGTTGAAATGCAGTCGAAGTATTGTTACTGGTGTTGGATGTAGGAATTTTAAACACACTCCATGTAGCACCACCATCCGTACTGCGTCCCCAGGAATGTTCCAATTGATGGCGACGAATAGTAACGGAATCAACTATTGCACCGGAAGGATTCGACAAGACAATTTCTTCCGATTTGCATTGTGTCAATTTAAAATTGGCATGAATCCAGACGCCGTTAACAGTGCCGCGTCCTGAACAGAATACACGAGCAAATCCATTGGCAGGAACAGTTCCTGAAGGTATTTGAAACTTCGTAGGGTTGTTGATGTTATCACTGATGTAGTAGCCGGAAAGGTTAACAGCAGATGATGAGGAATTATATAATTCTATCCAGTCATTATACTCCGAATTATTATCCAATACACCATTCATGTTGGCGCAAGAATATTCGTTAATGTACAATTGGGCTGAAACGGGAATAATACAACACGTGAGGCAGAATGCTGCTAATAAGCGTGTTAACATAGTTGAGCGATTTATTTAACTAAAGGTAACACAAAAAAAATCCCCACCGAAGTGGGGACAAGATTTTATTTATCGGTAGGTTCGGCTACCTGTTCGGGAACTTCAGGTTCTGTGCTCCGCGGGCGTATACAACAATCGAGTTCCACCAAGGCCGCAAGCGCTAACTGCGAATAATTCTGAGAAGAATTACCAAATGAACCGGCTTTGGTTACCCAAATAGTTTGTATTAACTCAATGCCGCCTTCGCACGGATTGATTTTCGCCAACACTTTTTCCACATTTCCTGCTCCGGCGTGATAAATATGCAACACCAATAACCGGTACCACAAATCATTTTGGTTATAGGCAATACCACGCTTTTCGAGCATTTGATTGGCCATTGGAATACAAATGGTGCGAATCAATTTAGCTGCCGCCCACGCCGATTTATCGAAATCCTTGCGTTCGTCCAAGTGGCTATTAACCTTTAATCCCATTTTAATCGCTACACTTTTCATCAACTGAAAAGAACCCATTGCGCCTACATTCGACTTCCGCACTTTCCCCGGACTTTCAATCAGCAAAATGGCTTGTGCGTAAAATGGGTCTACATTTTCCTGAATAAATATCGGAATTGCACGATCGATATCCGGCAATACGGCTTCGGCATCATAAAAGTCATTCTTGCCTTTAGTAAAGAATATAGAAACCGAGTCGGCTATGTTATATGCTTTACGCACGCTATCGCGATAGGCCATTTGTTTCGGTTCGCCCAAAGCTTCCCATTCCTTGGAAGAAAATGCTGCAAACACTTTGCGTGTACCTTGCATGTTTACCAATCCCGAGTCGGGAGTAAGACGCATAATTCTTCTCCAGAACTTCACTTGCTGTGCGGTGTCTAATCCATGTGCATATACTTGCGAAGTGCTCACAATTTTACGCATCACGGAATCTTTTACCGGCGTAACGGTAACCACATCCTGACGCGATTCTTGCGCCTGTAACGTTAGTGACGCTACAACTGCCCCAATGGCAACTACCCAATTTTTCATAAGCTCCGCACGTTTGATTTCTATAAAGAAACGAAACAGAAATGTTAATCGTATGCCTTTCCCGCAGTTTTTTCAACCGTAAGAAGTTAATACTGCTACGAAACCTATGGAAAATGGTTACTACTCTTCCTTCACCGCCATATCGCGCTTCACGATCATCACCATATCGGTGCCCAAGGCCAGATAACCGTATTCGTAAACAAAATTGTACACGGCACCTTTGCGGGTGGTGTAGTTGTTGGTGAAATACTGGAAGGTAAATCCGGCATCAGTAACTTTTTGGCGTGGAATCGTAATTTTGGAATTCGACCCCAGTAACGACTCTAATACGCGGCGGTTGCGACGCAGCAAATTGTTCACATTACGAATGTAATTGTTCGCGTTGCTGTTTTTTTGATTGTTGTAACTGTTGCGGCAAACATCCGAACAAAACTTTTTGTCGGAGCGCCCGATGATAGCCTCGCCACAATCGAGACAGGTCTTCGTGTTAACCTTATTCATGGGTACAGGTTGGTTTGTTTGAGCGCAAATTTATTAAGCGCGGTTATATTGTCAATAGTCGTTTACACATAATTACTAACATCACCGAAATACCAACAATTCGCGGGGAGAGGCCATCAAGAATGATCACGCTGCCGGCCTTTGGCGTTTTGTTTTGGGGCAACACTGATAAATTCATATTTACCGTGTTGTCCAAAAAAACAAAACCCCGCACTAACGTGCGGGGCTGCGTGATCATTCTTTGGCGGAGAGAGAGGGATTCGAACCCCCGGAGGTGTTACCCTCAACAGTTTTCAAGACTGCCGCAATCGACCACTCTGCCATCTCTCCGAGCCGCAAAAGTAACAAAAGATTGTGTTCTGCAAACTTGAGGAAGAAAAATTCGCGCAACTGCGAAAACAATAATTACGATTTCCATGGAAACCTTGTTACAACATCATCTATTGGTGCGATAATTCCTCATATTTGCGCATGTCCACACATGTGCAGCATGTTGATTTAAATGAACTCGAAGAAACCTATCGCCTGTGGGCGACACGCGGTGATGCATCAGCTGAAAAGTTGTTTTTAGCGAAAATTACCCAATTCGAATATGAAGCAAGAATGGGCAACGAACTGATCTTTCGTTACACTTCGGGACTTGAAGAGCCTTTGGTGATGAGGGTTGTAAAGAATGAGAAAGATCTGGAGCGATTCCTCAAACAACGATTTCGTTTATTGCAAGACTAAAAAAATCACGGAAAATTCTTGCTTTTCGCAGATATCTGTTATCTTTGCGCCCACTAAATCGGTTTCGTAGCTCAACTGGATAGAGCATCTGACTACGGATCAGAAGGTTTGGGGTTCGAATCCCTACGAGACCACTTCTAAATACCGCCCTTTCGGCGGTATTTTTTTTAATGGGATTCTGGTCCGTTCAACTTTTGCTAACCAACAACGTTGACTTTAAACCAACGGCATAATACTAACCTTTGCCACCCTAACACTTACCCACTATTTCAAACCACTTGCCAAATCGGTAGTTTCAAATGATCGAAACGGAACG
>JAJTEY010000019.1 GCA_021299855.1 Bacteroidota bacterium
TGTCATCACCCTCCGTGTTAATAGGTATTCCGATATTCACAGGCGTTTTCCAATTCCCTTTTTCATCTGCACGTGCGTAAAAAATATCATAACCACCCACGCTCGGATGACCGTTGGAAGAAAAATACAATGTCTGACTATCGGAATGAATGAATGGAGATTTCTCATCACCCGCTGAATTAATCTTCGGACCTAAGTTCACCGGAATACTCCAAGAACCATCCGGTTGTTTATGTGTAACATAAATATCAATTCCACCTTGTCCACCGGGACGATTGCTGGCGAAGTACAAGTGTCTTCCATCAGCAGAAATAGAAGGTTGCGAATCCCACCAGATCGGATCATTTACCTTATCACCAAGAGACCGAATTTCTGTCCACTGACCATCCCCATAATCAGTTGTATAGATATCCGTATTCATTCCGGACGTTCCTTCTTTTGAAATGGTGTAGTATAAATGTTTATTGTCAATGGTCATCGTGGGGCCACCTTCGTTCGGATTTTTATTGAACGGAGCCGGCAGTGCTCCACCTTTTTCGAATTGCCCATTAGACTGGCGATTGGATGAAGAAAACAACTCAACAACTCCCTGCGATTGCCATACACGATCCATTTGATTCATGGGCACACGACGGATAAATAAAGCCATGGTATTATCAGGTGTTATTATAGCCAGGTATTCATCGCGTTCGGTGGAAATACCGGGAACAGGAGACGGATTAAACGGTTTCGGATTTTTCTTGACATCTACATAAAATTTGGACCACGATAACATCTCAGATGCCTGAGCTGCATTGAACTCATAATCCTTACCCAACTTCTTCGCATCATCCGTTTCGTAATTCACGTACTTATCCAAATACGGAATAGCTTCCGCATATTTTTCTTCGATGTAATATTGTTTCCCCAACAAGTAATACGGTTCTGCACCACCTTCAGGACATGCCTCAATTGCGGATTTCAGGAATTTTTTCGCACCCGGATAATTATCACCCAAACCGTCTGCAACTGCTTTCTTCATGATCATGTTGGCCATCATCAGGTTGGCTTCAGCCCAATCCGGCTCTAACGCCAGTGCATCGGCAAGATGTTTCTGACGCTGATTAAAATCGTACTTCTTACGATCTTTCGCCTTTTCCATCAGCTTTAATGCTTCCTTATTCTCAGGTGCAGGGCAAGACGACTCACCTTTATCATCATCCTGAGCGGCAACAAAAACAGGCAGCATCAGGGAAAAACAAATCACAAATACAATACGTTGCATCATCAATCTATTGGTCAGTATATACATAACGAAACTCATGCCATTTTGGTACAAGCGATTTAAAATTAAAACGGGCAATGCGATTATCGGAATCACATTGCCCGTAGTTATGCACAAGTGGCTATTTATTTCAATTTGGCATCCGCTTCTTTGCGAGCATCGTCCACAATTTTTTGTGCTTGTTTGTCTGCTCCTGCTTTGGCGGCCTTGTTGGCATCATCAGCCTTTTTACGCATCGCATCGGCAGCGGCTTTTTTCGCAGCCTTCTCCAACGGATTTTTATAACTCTTCTCTACTTTATCCGCTTCGGTGTATGCAGCTGTTTTAGCATCGTCGGCCTGCTTGTACAATTTTGCTTTCAGGTCATCCGAACGCTTTTGAGCGTCAGCCAAAATCTTATCTGCTTCAGCGCGCGCCTTCTCCTTGCCCACATCTTTCAAACTATCTACCTTCTGCGTTACCACAGCTGTCACATTATCCTTCAACTGATCCATCATATCGCCGGCTGCTTCTTTCAAATTTGTTTTCACCGTTGGATTAGTAACTGATCCTCCAATCAATGTAGATACATTCACCACATCACCCAACTGCACAGGAATCCCTTTTGCCTGCGCACTGTTCACCATTCCTGTTAATGCCGTATTTCCTGGACCAAATTCGTTGCGCGGAATTGAAATGTCCAATACGTAATTAATAGTTTGATCTAAATTGGTAGAACCGCCCATCTTTGCTTTCGATTTACCAACAATGAAGTCAAACGGCTCTGTCGTTACATTTCCGTTCTTAATGGTGAATGATAAATTTTTAATGTCACTAAACGTTACTTTCTTGAATTTATTCAGTTTCAACGCTTCGTCAATTTTCTTTAACGGTTCAAATCCTTCTATTACAACTTGAGATGTACTTAAACTTCCCTTACCGTTCACCGTGTTCATGATTGGCATCATCTTCGAATCAAGATCACCGTCGTATTGCAATGAGGAAGAAAATTTACCCGTCGTTTTTTCCGCAACCGGAGCTAATGACTTCACGGTATTGAACGTTTTAGCCGTATTCTGAATATCAAAGTTGGTAATGTCCATATTGAAATTCACTTTCGGCACCATAGGATTAACGGTGTTATAAAACCCGCTCATCACCATACTTCCGCCCATCAAGTTCATTTTCAAATTAGATAGTTTTACCGCCTTGTCTCTGATAACAACTTGTCCATCCACATTATCAATGGTCATATCATCATAAATCAATTTGCCGATAGAACTGTTCATGGTGAAATTGATATTACCCGGAACTTCTATCACAGCCATTTCTTCTTCAGCCCCTGCAGCAGGGGCCGTTTCTGTTTCCTCTTCACCGGCGAACTGATTCAAATCCATGTAATTCGATTTCATCGTAAACACCCCGGTGAGCGAGGAATCTTTAAACAAATAGGTCATCAGGTTATCGATACGACCATTTGCATTAATGTCGGTTTTGCCCATTTTACCGTTGAACGATTTCAACTCTACAAACTGAGGCGAAAACATGAGGTTCATAGCGTTGATATTCATGTCGTATGGATCAGTTGCAGTTTTATACAACATGTTTTCAATGGTAACCGTTCCCTGACAATCGAACTGATCGTATTGTTCCTTTTCAATTTGTGACAAACGACCTTTCATTTTAACGTCAGCACCAATAATTCCGGTGAGCTGTTCTCCTTTTTCCAAAGGCACAAATTCCTGCATGGTTGCTAAGTTCAACTTACCCTTCACCCAGCCGTTCAACGATGCATCCGACACCGGCGTTGCCACATGTAGCTCAGCATCAAACAGATTACCGCCAAAATTCAAATGGAATTTATTGACATCAATTTTAGTGTCGTTGTCGACTCCTGTTGCATTTGCAATTTTGCAATCGATATTGATATCGGTAACCGATTTCGGAACGGCAGGATATTTAAACGATCCGTCAGAAACAGAAAAATTCAAACCAAACGCAGGAATTTTATTTTGCTTCTGGCTATACAAACCTTTAGCATAAACATCAAAAGCCAATTTCCCTGTAGTCTTTACACCTGCAAAATCAGCAGTAAATGCACCCGGAATTAATGACAAGAAACTCTTGAACTCCGCTTGTTTCGCAGCGAATTTAATATCCATATCATAATCATCACCGGGCATCGCGAAGAAACCGGCCAATGAAAATCCGAGTTCATTCAAACCAAATTCATTGTCTTTAAATTCAAAGCGCATCTTGTTCATGTCCATGTCAAGATCTGCCTTCGCTTTGGTATTAACCTTAGATAAATAAGTAACACCATCATATGCAACAGTGAATTTATTAATGCTGATATCATTCTTCATTAAGAACACCGACTCCGTGAAATCACCGCTCATCGCATAAGTGAATCCGTCTAAAATAGTTTTAGTTACCAGCGGCGCATCATCGTACACAATATATCCATCATTAATTTCCAATGATTTCAAAGACATCGCAAACTTCGATTCGGTAGCAGGTGCTGCTGTTGTTGCTGTATCTTTAGAAGGAATGGTAATGTCCCAATTCGCTTTCCCGTCAGGAAGAACCTTGGCTAAAATGCGCGGCTTCTCCAATTTAACTGCATTGATTTTGTATTGATCACCACTAATTACACTCATCAAATTCAGATCAAGTTTCAGTTCCGGAAGTTTGGCCAATGTATCTTTCTCAAACACTCCTTTGCCCACAACCGTTAAATCTTTCAGTGTAAAACGAAAATCCGGGAAACTTGAAAACAAGGATAAATCGAAATCTCCGAATGTTACCGTTGCATTCAGATTCTTGTTCATTTCTGCTTTCGCAATGGCAATGATCTTGTCTTTGAACAAGAATGGAAGAATGATAATCATGATCAACAGTAACAAAAACGTAATGCCCGACCATTTGAGTAATCGTTTCAAGAAAGACTTTTGGGGTTTGGATGATGCTGTCATATGAGGGATATATAGAATTCAAAATACGTGTTCTATCAGCGGTGAATCGTTAAATATTTTAAAGACGTGTTGTACGATGACGCAGGTAATGATCAGCGAGTACTAAAGCCGTCATAGCTTCTACAATCGGAACAGCTCTTGGTACCACACAAGGATCATGTCGTCCTCGCCCCATCATTTCAACCGGAATTGCATTTACGTCTATGGTTTTTTGACGTCGCATAATTGTTGCCACGGGTTTGAATGCCACATTAAAATAAATGTCGGCACCATTGGAAATGCCACCTTGTATTCCTCCCGAGTGATTGGTTGCAGTTCCAATCGTTCCGTCCGGCAAACGCACAAACGCATCATTATGTTGTGATCCCGACATTGCTGCTGCCGCAAATCCTGTTCCAAATTCGAATCCTTTCACAGCATTAATGGAAAGAACAGCTTTACCGATATCTGCGTGTAACTTATCAAAAACCGGCTCGCCCCAGCCTGCCGGAACACCTTTCACTACACATGATATAACACCGCCAACGGAATCGCCTGCCTTGCGTGTTTCTTCAATCAATCTGATCATTGCTTCAGCAATTGCTGCATCAGGACAACGTACAAGATTCGTTTCGGTTAATTTCAAATTCAGTTCGTGATACGAATGCTGCAATTCAATATTCCCGACTCGTGAAACGTAAGCAGAAATTGAAACTCCGGCATGTTGCAGTAATAACTTCGCTACAGCACCACCTGCAACGCGCGCAGCTGTTTCTCGCGCTGAAGATCTTCCTCCACCGCGATAATCGCGAAAACCGTATTTCGCATCATACGTGTAATCGGCGTGAGATGGACGATAAATATTTTTGAGTGCTTCGTAATCTTTCGGTTTTTGATCATCATTCCCAATCACAAAACCCAAAGGAGCGCCGGTTGTTTTTCCTTCAAAAATTCCGGACAACCAGCGAACATTATCCGACTCTTTCCGCTGTGTAACGATTTTGCTTTGTCCGGGTTTGCGTCGATCCAATTCACTTTGGATAAAATTTTCATCCAGAAAAAGTCCGGCGGGACAACCGTCAATTATACCTCCGATAGCTTCACCGTGCGATTCTCCGAAGGTGGTAAGTCTGAACAATTGTCCAATAGAATTTCCGGCCATAGGGCAAAGTTAGAATAAGGAGGTATAAGCGCGCAATAATTACAATCTTTGTGGCTCAAAATACCGCTGAAAATGACACAACGAGTTCTGATCAAAAATATTTCCATTCTGGCCGGGGTTTATGATGAAAATCCGGGTAAAGTTTCAGGCGCAGCAATGAAATCATTACCGGTGCTTAAAGATGCGTGGCTGGCTATAGAAAATGGAGTAATTGCAGATTATGGAACTATGGAAACATGGGGCGGGATTTCGGACTGGACCGGACTGGAAGTAATTGATGCAGGTGAAGGTGCGGTGTTGCCGGCGTGGTGCGACTCACATACCCACTTAGTTTTTGCAGCTACACGTGAAGAAGAATTTGTGCATCGTATCAACGGATTGTCGTATGAAGAAATTGCAAAACGTGGTGGAGGAATTCTTAACTCCGCTGATAAAATGGCGGCTATTGATGAATACGAGCTTTTTGAGCAATCGCGTTTGCGTTTGAACGAAGTTATGCACTTGGGAACAGGCGCCATTGAGATAAAAAGCGGTTACGGACTTGATCTGGAATCCGAATTAAAAATGTTACGTGTAATTCGTCAATTGCGCGATGCAGCCCCAATACCTGTAAAATCAACGTTTTTAGGAGCTCACACCATTCCGCGAAGACATTCGGGCAATCGTGATGCGTATATAAAAGAACTAATTAACGTGATTATTCCTGAAGTGGGTAAACAACAACTTGCCGATTATTGTGATGTGTTTTGTGAACGCAACTATTTCTCGGAAGATGAAACGGTGCGCATTCTGGAAGCTGCTGCGAAATATGGCATGAAAGCAAAAGTACATGCGAATCAACTCAGCAAATCGGGCGGTGTGCAGGCAGGTGTACGAACCAATGCCATCAGCGTTGATCATTTGGAATACATGGGCGATGAGGAAATTGCATTATTAAAAAATTCTTCCACTATGCCTGTTTTGTTACCCGGCGCCGCATTCTTCCTTAGTTTACCCTGGCCACCTGCACGCGAAATGATTGATTCGGGATTATCGGTTGCTGTTGCTTCTGATTACAATCCCGGCAGTTGTCCCAGCGGCAATATGAATCAGATGTTATCCTTTTTGTGTGTCGCTCAACGTATGACTCCGGAAGAAGCCATACATGCTGCAACCATTAACGGAGCGTATGCCATGAATTTGGATCAGACCTTAGGCAGCATTACTCCGGGAAAGCAAGCAAATCTGATTATCACACATCCGGTTAAAAATTTGGCAGCGATTCCATACCATTTCGGAAGTAATCCTGTTGCGCAAGTTTTAGTTAATGGCATGACGATATGAGTGTACTTGCGGACTTTTATACTGAAAATCAATTTCACGCCTTAGTCTCCAAACGTGACGGGGAGACTAAAGTGGGAGAATGCATGCCGGTTTTGTCTTCGCTGGAAAATTTGCCTTCATGTTCTTCCCGATTCGTGTTACTGGGAATTCCCGAAGATATCGGCGTGCGTGCCAATATGGGACGTGGCGGAGCATGGAGCGCATGGGACGCCGCGGTGAAGAGTATTGTGAACGTTCAAAGTACCGATCGATTTACAGGAAGTGAATTGGCCATTCTAGGCGCTGTTCATGTGAGTGATTTGATGCAACGAACATCTAAACTCGATGCGAAAAACCCAAACGATGCAGTTGTCCTGCGCAATGCTGTATCTGAACTGGATGAGCGTGTAGAACAAATCGCAGTAAAAATTTTAGAAGCTGATAAAATCCCCATCGTTATTGGAGGCGGGCATAATAATACACTACCCTTACTTCGCGCTGCATCAAAATCTGTGGCGGGCAAACGAATTGGTTGTATCAATTTGGATGCGCACAGCGACTACCGTGCTGCAGAGGGTCGTCACAGTGGCAATAGTTTTCGGTATGCGCATACTGAGAATTTATTGGAACGAATGGTGATGTTCGGTTTGCAAGAATCGTATAATGCGAAACAAATAATTCAGGAGTTAACTCAACACACCGATATTTTCCAATTGCACTGGTTTGAATCCATGTTGATTTACGGACAAGATCATTTTACTGAAGCATTAAGCGAAGCATTGCATTTTATTAAATCGCTACCATGCGGCGTGGAACTGGATATGGACAGCGTGGAAAACATTCCTTCCAGTGCGCGAACACCAAGCGGTTTCAGTGCAAATCAGGCCAGAATGTATGCGTACCGTTGCGGAAAGAGCCTAAATGTAAAGTACTTTCATATTGCAGAAGCGGCACCCGTTTTAGCGCACCGCAATGCCGACTTTAAAACAGGAAAACTAATTTCGTTTCTGATTTCCGATTTCATTAAAGGAGTTCAGCATTAATATCACTTTTCAAGCATCAATTATGAAACAACTCATCGAATGTGTTCCCAACTTTAGCGAAGGACGCGACTTAAATATCATTAAACAGATTACCGATGCAATTACTACAGTTGACGGTGTTAAACTGCTGAATGTAGATCCGGGGAAAGCGACGAATCGAACTGTTGTCACTTTTGTCGGGGAACCTGCAGCTGTTGTAGAAGCAGCTTTTCGCGGTATTCAAAAAGCAGGTGAGCTGATCGATATGAGCAAGCATTCCGGCGAACATCCGCGAATGGGCGCAACAGACGTGTGCCCGTTTATTCCTATTTCAGGAATATCCATGGAAGAAACTTCAAAGTATGCGCAGCAGTTAGCGCAACGTGTTGGAGAAGAGTTGCACATTCCTGTGTACTTATATGAAGCTGCACAGTCGAATAAAAATCGCAGCAACCTTTCGATAATTCGTGCCGGTGAGTACGAAGGTTTTTTTAAGAAAATTAAATTACCGGAGTGGAAACCCGATTTCGGTCCTGTGGAAATGGATGCTAAGCGCGGCGCAACCGTTATTGGTGCGCGTGACTTTTTGGTCGCCTACAATATTAATCTTAACACCACCTCTACCCGTCGTGCAAATGCCATTGCGTTTGATGTTCGCGAAGCAGGCAGAACGCAAAAAGATGGCAAAGGAAATGCGGTAAAAGATGCTAACGGAAATCCAATTGTAATTCCGGGAAAATTGAAAAGTGTAAAAGCGATTGGCTGGTTTATTGAAGAATATGGCGTAGCGCAAATATCCATCAGTGTAACTCCTGTGCACATCGCATTTGATGAGGTCTGTAAATCAGCGGAATCGCGCGGAATTCGTGTTACGGGATCTGAGCTGGTTGGATTAATTCCGTTAAATGCATTATTAAATGCGGGCAAGTATTTCCTCAAAAAACAACAACGTTCAATTGGTGTTTCGGAAAAGGAATTGATCAAAATTGCAGTTAAGTCATTGGGGCTGGATGAGCTTGCTCCGTTTAAACCCGAAGAACGTATCATTGAATATTTATTGCGCGAAAATGACGGCAAGTGTTTGGTGAATATGTCGTTAACAGAATTTGCAGATGAAACTGCATCTGAGAGTCCGGCTCCGGGCGGAGGATCCATTTCTGCCTACATGGGTGCAATGGGAGTAGCGCTGGCAACAATGGTGGCAAACTTGTCATCACATAAGCGCGGTTGGGACGATCGTTGGGAAGAATTCAGTGCACACGCTGAAAAAGGACAACACATTCAACAGGAATTTATTCGTTTGGTGGATGAGGATACGGATGCATTTAATCAAATCATGAATGCATTTGGTTTGCCGAAATCAACCGAAGAAGAAAAAGCAGCAAGAACTACAGCCATTCAGGAAGCCACCAAAAATGCCATGTTGGTGCCTTATCGTGTAATTGAACAAGCACATCAGGCGATGCCACTGGCGAAGCTTATGGCGGAAATCGGCAATCCGAATTCTGTTTCCGATGCAGGAGTTGGTGCATTGGCATTACGTTCTGCGGCGATCGGCGCATACTTAAATGTTAAAATTAACGCCGGCGGACTACATGATGAGCACTTCAAAAACACATTACTGAGCAAAGCCGATAAGTTGGTAGAACAAGTCAAAGCAATGGAATCTGAAGTTCTGGTCGTAGTTGCCGGCAAGATTTAAAGTTAAAGTTATCTTCAAATGCCGTTGCAACTTTTTGATGTTCGCTAAGTACAACGATCGTGGCAAGAGCGCAACATAAAGGAAGAATTACGACGTATCAACTTTTACGCTACTAGTTTCCCGTACAATTGTTTTTCGTTCAATTGAAAAAGACGCGGTATAACTAACTTTCTTGCAAGTGCTCCCGTCAATAAGATAGAGAAACAATTGTTGCCAAAGTATACCAATCAAAAAGCTACGATTCGATTTCGTAATTAGTTTTCAGACGTACCCGGATCGAACAATAACAGGTAACGCGTCGAAACACGTGTTGATCTTGTAGAAGAATTCAAAAACTCAGGCGTCAAAAACTGTACAGCGAAATGTTCCAACTTCTCCGAGCGTTTCACATAGTCCTTTATCATAGGGTATAAACGATCGTAACCCTCCTGATCTACATACAACCAGGCGCAATCGCAGCTTTTCATCAACGTGGAATATCCTGAAGAATCAGGATAAATGTGTTGCGGAATTATTCCCGAATTAAACTCTACAGAATATTCATACAACGGATTAACCAAATACAAATTTTCACATCTAGAAGGATCAGATGCTATTATCGTACCGGCTACCGAGCCTGATTGATAAGTCAATAATTTCGGATAAAAATGAAGATTACCGATTGCATAACAATTCAAAAGAACGAAACACAATGCAGTAAGCACACTTTTATCTTTCCAAAGCACAAAAACAGCTGCAAGCGTAAACACTGCGAAAATCATCCACATCCAACCGGTGTTTTCAGGAAATACAAAAAGTAGAATAACGGCGGGAATCATTATAAGTGCAATTCCTGCGATAACAAAATATGTATTGATCAGGCGAACGAGCACCGGGCGCTTTCGTGATTGTATTTCCACCAGATAAAAACGTGCGCTTAGTATTGCCGCTAATGGAACTAAAACATAGATATAATGGGGTAACTTGTATTTGGATGCAGACAACGCGACAAAGATCAGGACGAATCCTCCGAATGATATGATCTCAGGTAAAAAGCCTTCACGGAAACGCGAGCGCACCAGAATAATTCCGGACTTTAGTAATGCAAGCAACGTTAAGACTGACCAAGGAAGAAAAACCCACAAAAACGTATGCGTAAAGAATAAAGGTCCGGCACCGTTGTCATATTTCGTTCCCCAATCACTTTCCCCGGTAATTCTTCCGAAGCTTTGTGTCCAATAAAAAAATCGTAATCCGGATACTCTGGTATTTCCATTTACCATTTTTTCGGGATGCAGATCAAACTGATTGTACAAACCGATACTCATGGGCAATAAGATTACTGCGATTATTAGTAGTCCTACTAACCATTGCCAACGTAAAAAATTTCTCCATTGCCGCTTGTACAGAAAATCTGCGGACAAAGCCATTGCCGGCATTACCAAACCTAAAGGACCTTTTGATAACATAGCCAGTCCAACTCCGGAAAACCCTAATACCAACGACCAAAAATTTTTCGATTTCAGGTACAAATAAATTTGCCAGATCGCGAAAGTCACCGTTCCGAATAAAAGCGTATCGGTTCGAATATCCTGAAACATGATAAACACCGAGAGTCCCGTTGCTGCCATCAAACCTGCCAGCGCACCTGTTCTTCTGTCGTATAACAACGCCCCCAATTTTGCGGTGCTGAAAATGCCCAATATACCAAACAGAAAAGACGGCAGTTTATAAGCTACATTCGAAACACCAAACAGTTTCATGGAAAATGCCGACAACCAAAAGAGCAAAGGAGGTTTGTCGAGATAATCATGATGACGCGTAGTAATTTCTATCCAATTATCCGAACTTAAAAGTTCTCTGGAAATAGCAGCATATTGTGCTGCGTCAACATCGATGACATCAACAGATAAACCGGCTGCATAAATTGCAATGCAGGCTGCACTAAATAAATTACAACGTTGAACAAACGTATCTTTCATCAATACGCACTCAGTTTCAATAACTGTTCTTCAAAACGCGCTACCGGTAAGAAGTTCTGTTCCAGTTCCGCTGCAAATGGAACAGGAGTATCTAAAGATGCAACACGCACAACAGGAGCATCTAATTGTTCGAAGCAATGCTCGGCAATTCATGCTGCAAGTTCACCACCGATTCCTCCGGTTAATGTGTCTTCATGGAGCACCAAAGCTTTTCCGGTTTTGCGAACACTTGCCAGAACAGTTTCGCTATCTAAGGGCAACAGCGTACGCAAGTCAATTACCTCAGCATTAATATCCGGATGTTTCTTTAATGTATCCAATGCCCAGTGCACACCCATGCCGTATGTAACAATGGTCAAGTCTGTGCCTTCTTTCGCAACAGCTGCTTTTCCGATTGGTGTCGTATAATATCCTTCCGGCACTTGTGCGGAAATACTACGGTACAAAGCTTTGTGTTCAAAATACATGACTGGATTAGGATCATCAAATGCCGCGAGTAACAAACCTTTTGCATCCACCGGATTCGATGGATATACAATTTTTAATCCCGGGACATGAAAGAACCACGCTTCATTCGATTGTGAATGAAAAGGTCCTGCTGCAACACCAGCACCTGTTGGCATACGAATAACTACATCGGCATTTTGCCCCCAGCGATAATGCAACTTCGCAAGATTATTTACAATCTGATTAAATCCTTCGGTAACGAAATCTGCGAATTGCATTTCCATCATGGACTTCATGCCCTTAATGGATAATCCTAATGCAGCACCGACAATGGCAGATTCGCACAATGGCGTATTTCGAACACGATCTTTGCCAAATTCCTTTACAAATCCATCAGTGATTTTAAATACACCTCCGTATTCCGCAATATCCTGACCCATTAAAACCAATTCCGGATGCTTGCGCATAGCTTCTCGCAAACCGTCAGAAATCGCATCAATTAAGCGTTTCTCATTAGTTTGTGTTGACGGAGCAACAACGGCCGCTTCGTGTTTTTTGTACACATCGCCAAGTTCTATAGCAGTATCGGCAGTCGGACGCGGCTGAGCAAAAGCATATTCGAGCGCTTCATCAATTTCTATCTTAATTTCAGAACGCACAATTTCAACGTCTGCTGCGGAAATAATTTTCTCCTTGAGTAACCACGCTTCATAATTTTCTACCGGATCTTTCTTCGACCACGAATCTTGTAATCCTTCCGGATAATATTTTGTGCCCGAGGCTTCTTCATGGCCGCGCACGCGGAACGTCACACATTCTAAAATTATCGGGCGTGGATTCTTGCGGATCGATTCATTGATTTTTTTTACTGTAGCATACACTTCCAAAATGTTGTTGCCTTCTACCTGAATAGCCTCTACTCCATAACCGATGCCTTTATCAATAAACTGCTTGCAACGGAATTGCTCCGATGAAGGTGTTGACAATCCCCATTGATTATTTTCTATAGCGAATATGACCGGCAAATCCCACACTGCGGCCGTATTCAATGCTTCATGAAAATCACCTTCGCTGGCACCACCATCTCCGGTAAAAACCAACGTGCTTCGACCTTCTTTTTTCAATTTTGTCGCCAATGCAATACCATCAGCCACACCTAACTGAGGTCCGAGGTGTGAAATCATTCCTACTACGCGATGTTCGATGGTACCAAAATGAAAAGAACGGTCGCGACCTTTCGTGTAACCGTCTGTTTTACCCTGAAATTGAAGAAACAATTTAGAAAGCGGTAATTGTCGCGAAGTGAAAACGCCAAGGTTTCGGTGCATTGGAAGAATAAATTCTTCTTTATCCATGGCCATAGCCGAACCAACGGAAGTTGCTTCTTGTCCAAAACCGGAAAACCATTTTGAAATTCGCCCTTGACGCAGCAGAATGAGCATTTTCTCCTCGATCATTCTGGGTTTAACGATTGCCTTGTGCAAGTCAATCAACTCCTGTTTTGAAATTCCGGAGGCAGAAAAAGTAATTGGCGAATTAACCGTAATCATACAAAGATGTTTAGCGTCGCGAAATTAGACACTTTTATGAAGACCGCGAGGAAAAACAAAAAGGGCTTCGAAATCGAAGCCCCTTTCATTAGCGTTTTGAAGATAATTACTTCTTCTTAACTTCAGCAGCTTTTGCAACAGAATCAGCAGCAACAGCTTTTGCAGCAGAATCAGCAGCGTTAGCTTGCTTTGCAGAATCAGCAGAGAAAGCCTTAGCAGTTGAATCAGCGATGTTCGCCAGACGGATAGAGTCAGCGCGCAAAGAGTCAGCTAATTTCTTAGCAGCTTCAGCAGCGTCACCGCAAGATGCGAATGCAACGATACCAGCTACAGCAACAATAGAGAATACCTTTTTCATTTTAGTTGTTGGTTGTTTTGGTTAATGATGGCGCAAAGATAATATTAAAAAGTCCTTAGAAACAAATTTTCTAAGGACTTTTTAATAAGTTATTAACATAAAAGGGAGCTGATAGCTCCCTTTTATGTCGAATTATTTAAAATTCAATTAGTTACCGCCACGAGTAGCGCCAACTTTTGGTTTCTCAGGGTTAACAACCGGAGCCTTAGGCTTCGGCTTGCTACCACCTTTTTTCTCGTTTGCGGCAGCAGTTGAGTCAGCGATACGCTGAGCCTCAGCAGCTTTAGCAGTAGAATCAGCTACATTAGCAGCAGTTGTAGAGTCAGCAATACGCTTAGCATCGTTAGCTTTAGCAGTTGAGTCTGCAGCGTTAGCAGCAGCAGTTGAATCAGCGATGCGCTTCTTTTCAGCCTCATCGTTTCCGCAAGCAGCCAAAGAAACCATGGCAGCAATTGCAACAAATGAAAGTACTTTTTTCATGTAAGTTAGTTTTTTTTATTGGTTAACCGGGCGCAAAGGTAGACGAAAAGTGATTCGAGTCAATACCTAATAAAAAAATTTGTTTCAACTGTAAATGATTCTACTTTTGTACGGTCGTTGACAAGTTAATCAACTAAACCTTAAATAAACTAATACATGAAAAAGCAAATTTTAGCTATCACGGCTGTAGTATTCGTTGGAACTGCAGTAACATTCACTTCTTGTAAGACAGAAGACACAACTGCTCCTTCAATCACTGTAACGGGTGGTAATGCACAGTCCCAGAACCTTCCTTCATCTTCAGGTCAGGGTACTTGGACTAACCCAACTGCTACTGCAACAGATGACGAAGATGGTGATTTGTCGACTAGCGTAACTGTAACAGGAACTGTTGATCCTAACACTGCAGGTAACTACACTTTAACTTACACAGTATCGGACGCTGCAGGTAACACTGCCACTGAAGAAGTTGTTGTTTCTATTGTTAACGCAGCAGATTTCGCAGGTGGCGCTTACACCGGTGATGACACTTGCCAGGTTTCTCCTGTACTGCCATATAGCAGCACTTGGACTGCATCTTCTACTGTAAACAACCGTGTTGCTATCGGTAACTTCGGTGCATTTGGTCAGAGCGTTTCTGTTGCTGCTACATTAACAGCCGGTAACATCACGTTCTCTACTCCATTCGTATTGATCGGTCAGGCTTCCGTAAGTTCTGCTTCAGGAACCTACACTGCCAGCGGTAACAACGTTACAGCAAACATTACTTACCAGTGGACCGACGGCACTAATACCGAAGTTTGTTCCAGCGTATACGTGAAATAATTTGATTTCTTTCCTTGAAAGCCTCCACTATGTGGGGGCTTTCTTATTTTTAGGCCATGAGTAAAAAGAACTCGAACGGAGGATTAATATTTTCCACCAACCCTGATTTTATTCCGGAAGAACAATCCGAAGAAGAATCTACACTTGACCCTAAGGATCAACAATTGCGGATATTTCTCGATCGTTTAGGTGGAGGAAAGTTGGTCAGCCGGGTTTACGGATTCATTGGAAAAACGGATGATCTGGAGCAATTGGGTAAAAAACTGAAGCAGCAATGCGGAGTTGGAGGATCAGTAAAAGATGGAGACATTCTTATACAGGGTGACCAACGTGATAAAATATTGAAAATATTGCTGCAACTGGGGTACAAGGTTAAAAAAGCCGGCGGATAATGAATCACCAACCGTTTAAAGGATTACAAGTTATTGAACTCGCATCTGTACTTGCCGGTCCAGCAGTAGGAATGTTTTTTGCCGAATTGGGTGCTGACGTATTAAAAATTGAGCGACCCGGATTCGGTGATGTCACCCGTAAATGGAAATTGCCTCATGAAAATCCGTCCGAACGAACATCAGCCTATTTTGCTGCGGTTAATTGGGGTAAAAATTATTTAGACCTGGACATTACTTCTGAACTTGGCAAAGCCCAATTGCACGCGCTTCTTGCAAATGCGGACATCCTTATTATCAACTTCAAGCCCGGAGATGAAAATAAATTGGGGTTAAACCCGGATAAGTTCCTTCAAGAATATCCCAAGCTCCTGATCGGACAAATTACAGGTTACGGACCGAATAATCCGCGACCGGCATTTGATCTGGTATTGCAAGCTGAAACAGGTTTCATGAGCATGAATGGTACGAAGGAAAGCGGTCCACTGAAAATGCCTGTTGCATTTATTGATTTGTTCTGCGCACATCAGCTAAAAGAGGCACTACTCATCGGTTTATTGGAACGGACAAAAACGGGGAAAGGCGGATTGTATACCGTTTCTCTTTATGACTCAGCCATTGCATCATTAGCTAACCAGGCTTCCAATTACTTAACTGCAGCATTTGAGCCCCATTTGCAAGGGTCACTGCACCCCAATATTGCTCCATACGGCGAAACATTTTCTACAAAAGACGGGCATCATATCGTTCTTGCTGTTGGAAACGATGAACAATTTAATCGACTGATGTCAAGGTTACGGTTGGACTTCAATACCGACTTATATGGCACCAACATTTCCCGTGTAAAAAACAGATCTACTTTGTTTGATATACTGAATGAGGGGATAAAAAAATTACACCTGAGTGAGGTTAGTTCACTTTTCGATTCCGCCTCCGTTCCATTCGGCGTTATTAAATCAATACCCGAAGTACTTGACGAGCATTCTAATCAACATTTAATTCTAACGGATTTAGTTGATGGCAAAGAACTTAGGCGCGTCAAATCGGTTGTATATAGCATTCAGCGGGATCGTTAAGTACTTTTGTCGAAGCTCTGAATTTCATTATATTTGGTTACCGAGAGGGTGTGCGGTTAATCCTATGAAGTCAAGATTAGTATTTGCAATTGCATCATTATCACTTTTATCGATAGATGTTGGCGCTCAGCGTTACAAAAAGTATCGTTGGGAAGCGGGCATTGATGTCGGTGCCGCCAACTTTTTGGGCGATTTGGGTGGGGCAAACCAAATTGGGACCAATGGCTTTAAAGATTTGGAATTGAGCATGACACAGCCTACTGTAGGTGCTCATGTGAGTTATCGAAAAGCTCGTTATGTTGGTTATAAAGCTCAATTTATTTGGGGACGAGTTGAAGGAAATGACGCATTAACCACCGAGAAATATCGTAACAACCGTAATTTATATTTCCGGTCTAATATTTTTGAATTCAACTCTCAAATTGAATTTTACTTAACGCGTGAACGTACGGGACACCGTTACAATTACAATAAGCCCAAAGGCCTTAAAAACATTGACTTTCAAGCCTATACATTCGTTGGCGTAGGAGGTTTTTATTTCGATCCGCAAGCATATTTCGCTCCAATTCGCCAATGGATTTCTTTACGAGAACTTCGAACAGAAGGCCAAGGTTTAAAGCCGAATACCTCCGTATATAGTACCTTTTCTGTTTGTGTTCCTATCGGATTTGGTATGAAATATGGCATCAATAAACGTTGGAGTTTAGGTATTGAGTACGGGATGCGTAAAACATTCACTGACTATATCGATGATGTGAGTACTGTTTATTATGATCGCAATATCATTGCTGCAGCTCAAACAGATCCGTTCTTGCAACAAGCGGCATACTTTTTTGCTAATCCAACTACAGGGGCTGTTACAGCTGCTAATAACGATGGTGTTGACCCAACCGGAATTGGTCAGCAACGCGGTGATTCCAGCGACAACGACGCCTATATGTTTGGTGTTATTACCATCAATTGCAAGATAGGTAAGGTTCGTCGCACGAAGTCTAAGTTTTAAATCCATTGAATTACATCGTTCAGTCTCCGCTCAACGCACGTGAGTTTGAGTTGTATTACGATTTGCGTTATCGTGTTTTGCGTGCACCCTGGAATCAAGCACGAGGATCAGAGCAAGATGCATCTGAAAATACTTCAACACACGCGATGATTCTTGAAGGTGACTTGTGCATCGCTTGCGGAAGATTGCAAAAAACCGAAACAGAAGGTGTTGGACAAATTCGCTTTATGGCTGTTGACCCTCAATATCAGGGCAAAAGCTTAGGAAAGCGCATTGTACATTATCTGGAAGCTCGTGCTAAAGATGAACAACTGCGAGAAATTATTTTGCAGTCGCGCGAAAACGCTGTTGAATTTTACAAGGCATTGGGATACGAAATCGTAGAACCTACTTTTAAGCTATTTGGAGAAATTCAACACTACCTGATGCGCAAGCAGTTGAATTAGCGAGGCAACGCGTGTTTTAATAATCGTAAAATTTCCTTCTTTTCTTTTTCGTTCAATTGGTAGCCGAATGCCACTAACCGATCTTCACATTGAAACGATAATGTGTCGGGATCGGTGGACCAATAATCGCCGCCGAATTGTTTGAACCAAGCCGGCTGTCCTTCTCCGTACTCCTTCAAATCTCTAATCTTCGCAGCATTATACGTGTGTACCCAACCTCTTCCGCGCACATCGTTTTTCAATTTCAATATGCCGTTTGAAATTTTGATGATTTCGTTTCCGAATTTATTCCATCTCCAGGCTTTCCCAATGATGTACAGAAAATATATCCAAAAGCCCAACCATACCAATAACATCACTTTAGACTGTTCGCCCGACAAGGAGGTGAAATTGAAGATGATTGTTCCTCCACCCAACAGCCACAGCAACAATACGCCGAACAAAAAACGCGTTTTACTTTTACTATGATTGGCTGTGATGACAAGACTAAAACTATCGCCATCCTTGACATATGAAATCCGTTCGCTGATAAACTCCGGTCCGCTCTTTTTCATATGTTATTTTAAAAACGATTGAATAGCCAATTCGTAACCGCGCATACCAAATCCGGAAATGGTACCTGCAGCTACAGGCGAAATAAAAGAAATGTGTCTAAACTCTTCGCGCTTCATCACATGACTCAAATGAACTTCTACAACAGGCGTTTTGATTGCCTTAACAGCATCGCCCAAAGCTACCGAGGTATGTGTATATCCGCCGGGATTGAAAATAATTCCATCAAATGTAAATCCAACTTCGTGCAACTTATTGATCAATTCTCCTTCCACATTACTTTGGAAATACTGCAATTGAACTTGAGGAAACTGTTTCTCCCAAACCTTCATCATCGCATCAAAATTGTCTGTCCCGTACACTTCGGGCTCACGCGTGCCAATCAAATTTAAGTTCGGCCCGCTGAGAATGAGTATTTTCATACTGCGAAATTACTAAAAGCAAAGGGTTACGACATGAAATGGAACGCAGATATTGCAGGATTTAAGTTGTATTTACAACTGGAGCGATCCTTGTCTACCAATTCCATTGAAGCGTATCAGCACGATATTGAAAAACTGGTACAGTACTTAGAAATTTCAGGAAAGACCAAAACGCCTCAGGATATAACGCTGGATGATCTTCGCGGATTTCTGGTATGGATTACAGAATTGGGAATGACTGCAACCACGCAAGCCCGAATCATTTCCGGCATACGCGCATTCTACAAGTATTTGTTGATGGAAAATCTGATTAATACTGATCCCACTGATTTGCTTGAAGCGCCGCGCACCGCAAGACATTTACCCGATACACTTGCTCCGGAAGAAATAGAACGCTTGATGGAATCCGTGGATCGATCAACACCTGAAGGAGAACGGAATCGTGCCATGCTGGAAACCCTGTACAGTTGCGGACTTCGTGTGAGTGAATTGGTCAATCTCCGTATTTCAGGATTGTACGAAGATGAAATGTACGTGCGGGTAATTGGTAAAGGCGACAAAGAACGATTGGTTCCTATTGGCTCAACAGCAATAAAGCATATCAGAATATATCTGGAATCCGTTCGTGTTCACCAACAAATTCAGAAAGGTGAAGAAGATATTCTGTTTCTGAATCGGCGAGGAAAGCGACTTTCACGTGTAATGGTGTTTACCATTATCAAACAACAAGCGTTCAAAGCCGGAATTCGCAAGACAATTAGCCCGCACACGTTCCGCCATTCTTTTGCAACGCACTTAGTGGAAGGTGGTGCAGACCTTCGTGCAGTTCAGGAAATGTTAGGACATGAGTCGATTACCACGACAGAAATTTACACACACATGGATCGCACTTTCTTAAGTGAACAAATCAAGAAATTTCATCCGCGTAACTAATCAGATTTTTGTTGACTCGGCCTCGCCCGAAGCTTGTTGCTGCAATTCAATAACTGTTGCTTTGCCAAGATAAACACGCACCAACCAGTGCATCAAATAAATAGCCGGAGTAAGTCCGACAGCAATCAACAACTTGATTACGTAGTTTGTCATTCCGGTTTCAATAAATCCCGTGCCTTCAGGCAATTTTCCGGGCAACACAAATCCGATATAGAGTACCACAAACGAATCAATCAACTGACTTACTACAGTTGAACCTGTTGATCTTAGCCATATCCAGCGATCGCCTGTGGAACGTTTGATTAACCAGAAAATCATGGAATCAATTAACTGGCTGATCAAGAACGCAGCGATACTTCCGGCAATAATCCATCGTGACATTCCGAAAACGGCTGAAAATTCTTCGTTTGTTGGCGACGGTAAAATCGTTTCAACTTCCATCGCAATGGACACAATGATAAATGCCAGTGCAATGATGAAACAAGTGAGTATAGACAAGAAGCGTACTGTTTTTTTGCCGTAAAATTCATTTAATACATCAGTAACAAGAAAGACTATAGGCCAAGGCAGAATACCCACCACACCTGGAAATGAACCTATCTCCCAAGAGCCAATGGAAATGTCGATGATAAATACTTTGGAACTGATCAACTCAGCCGTTACTGCACACGCAATAAACACTGCAGATAAAATAAGTAAGAGGCGAACTTTCGGTTGATCAGAAATCATCTTTGCAATTCTTTAATAAAACGCATTAATGTGTCTTTAACAATTTGCAGCTGATTTGGTTGAATGCAATACGGAGGAATAACGTACAACACATTTCCCAACGGTCGTAGCAAAATACCGTGTTCAGGAAAAAACTGTAAGGCGCGTTCAGCAATCGGATTTAAATATCCGCTTGGTCCTTGTTCAGGCTTTAGTTCCACAGCGAAGATTCCTCCCATTGTCCGTACATCATGTACACCTTGAAGCTTTTCAAATTCGTGAATCCATGATTGAAATACTCCTGCTATTCGCGAAACATTTTGCATCGTATTTTCTTCTTCAAACAACTCCAACGAAGCGACAGCCGCTGCGCACGCTAAAGGATTTCCGGTAAACGAATGTCCGTGAAAAAATGTTTTTGTGCGATCGTCAGTTAAGTACGCTTCATGAATTTTCGATGTGCATAAAGTTGCACCCAATGGCAAAAAACCTCCCGTCAACCCTTTTGACAATGCGATGATATCCGGTTTATGCCGACACTGATCCGTTGCAAAAAAAGTTCCGGTGCGGCCAAATCCCGTCATAACTTCATCTGCAATGGCAATTACTTCTGATGCTGCTGCCATTTCGAATAATTCATCCAAAACAGTTACATCATACATCAGCATTCCCCCTGCTCCTTGTACTAAAGGTTCAACGATAAACGCAGCGATATTTTCTTCTTGAAGAATTGTTTTGAAAGCACTGATCGAATGTTCTTCTTGCCCGCGAACAGGCACAGGAATTGTCTTCACTTGAAACAAGTGACGTTCGAATGCAGTACTGAAAACATTTCTCGCACCAACAGACATGCTGCCGAACGTGTCGCCATGATACGCATTTTCAAATGCGATAATCTTATTGCGAGCTTGTCCTTTATTGTGCCAAAATTGCAAGGCCATTTTAATGGCTACTTCAACGGCTGTAGAACCATCGTCGGAATAAAATACTTTACGATAATGCGGAGCTCGGTGTAGTAAAAATTCCGCACAACGCACTGCCGGTTCGTGTGTAACACCGGAAAACATAACGTGTGGTAATTTCGCCACTTGTTGCTGAACAGCAGTCACAATTTTGGGGTGTGCATGTCCGTGTGTTATTACCCACCACGATGAAATTGCATCGATATACGAATTACCGTTTTGATCGAATACCTCTGCGCCGCGCGACTGACTTATCACGATAGGAGTTTGCTGTGATTGTTGTGGTGTAAACGGATGCCAAATTACTGCGGCATCGCGATGTACTAACGATTCGGACATGAACAAAGATACGTCCGAATTACAGTTTAGAGAGATTTTCGCGGAATTGAACGGCGTATCTGCTAACGACTTCCTGATTGATTACCGTCTCTTTATTGATGCGACCCAAACACTTTAGACCGGAATAATTCAGGATAATATCTTCCGACAATTTATGCGGAGGCCCATTGAAAACAATTCCTAAAACAGGGATATTTCTGAAACGCAATGCATCAATAGACAGTAGGGAATGATTAATACTTCCCAAATAATTCTGCACCACCAACACCACTTCCGATTGCGTTTTACTGATAATATCAAGAATAAATTCTTTCTCGTTAATCGGAACCATAATTCCACCTGCGCCTTCAATTACCATGTTTGCATTAGACGATGCCGGAGGATTAATTCCTGATAACTCGATGTGTTGACCTTCCAATTCGGCTGCGGCATGCGGAGACATGTATTGACGAAGCACATATGATTCGGGATGAACAACCGTTTTTGAATTGGAAATATACTTTCTGACTTTTTCGGAATCCGTAGAAAAATAGCTACCGGTTTGCACAGGTTTCCAGTAGTCCGCTTGTAACGCTTCTACCAATATTGCGGACACCACGGTTTTGCCTACATCAGTGCCTATTCCGGTAACAAATAATTTTCTCATAATTCCTGTTCAGGGGATTCTCAAATATCGCAGAAATATCTTTGATAGACAAAAAACGGCACTTAAAAGATGAAAAACATTTATCTATCGAAGTAAACTTAAAAAGGACTGAACTTCTGCAAGTGAATTGTGTGCGTGCAGAATTATGCGTAAGCGTTCTTCTCCTTCCGGAACGGTGGGTGATTTGATAGCGCGTACATCGAATCCCGCATGGTAGCATTTCGATGCTAATTGCGACACCGCTTCATTCCCGGGACAAGGAAAATATCGAATGGGCGAAAGCGAATCACCTTGCAATTGGGCTGTATGAGCCATTCCGGATAATTCAATTTCACGGAGTAAATCAAATAACTGCTGACGTTTTGTATCCGCATGTGCCATTTGTTCTACAGCTGCTCTCATCACGGCAGCTTCATGCAGACTAATTGCCGTGGAATAAATTACCGGCCGCGCAAAATTGATCAGGTAACTTTTCAATGCGGCACATCCCACAACTGCTGCACCATGCGCTCCTGATGCTTTTCCGAAAGTGTATAAGCGAACGGCAATTGCCTCATGAAGTTCTTGTTGAACAGCGCAACCTTCTCCATGTGTTCCGAAAACACCTGTTGAATGCGCTTCATCAAGAATGATAAACGCATTGTATTTTTCACAAATAGCAACCAGTTGTTTCAAATCGGTGAAGTCTCCGTCCATGGAATACAACGATTCCACCACCACCCATTTAGTTCCGGAAGCCTTAACCAGCAACGCTTCCAGATGAACATAATCGTGATGCTCAAATGCCCATGATTGAGCCATAGACAACCGAATTCCATCGCGCACAGACGCATGAATAAACTTGTCGTAAATTATAGTATCACCACGTTTAGGCAATGCTTGCATCAGCGCTAAATTTGCCGAATATCCCGACGGAAATAACAGTGCGCTTTCTCCTCGGAAAAATTCTGCCAGTGCTTGTTCTGTTTCGTGTAGAAAGGAGTGGTCACCCGTTAATAATCGAGAACCGCCGGAGCCATAAACGCTTGTTCCCGTAAATGAAATTAAGAGCTGTTTGACGCGTTCCTCCAACAAATTTTCGCGAGTCAACGACAAATAATCATTAGACGAAAAATCTATTCGTGAATTGTCATGAGGAACTAATTCACGGAAGGCTTGTTGTTGGCGGCGTTGCTCGAGAAAAATTTTTAGATGTTGATCCAGTCGGGAATGCTGTCCGCTCATATCACTTGTACTCATCCATCACAGAAGGATCGTAGCGCAAACCAATCATGATACTATAGGTCATGATGTTGTGGTGTACGCTACCTGAAGGATCAACCGCGGGATTGCGGAAGTATTTGTATTCTGTAATTGGTTTCAGAAAAATGAAGAATCCGGGAAACGCCTGGAAGTCAGCAATGGTGCTCACTCCGAAGAACATACTATTCGCCAATGCATCACCACCAAACAAATTGATTCGATCCACATTCGAGAAGCTGAAGAATCCTGCGTATCCGCCGGCGCTACAAGAGAACTTGCTGCGCGCTTCCGGCCAAAACGGAACTTCACATTGTAAATACAATTTGTCAAAACGGAAACTTTCGTCGTAGAGCAACAAATTTCCGCTATTTACGGTTTGTACATTTTGCTTCAACTGAATCGTAGTGAGATAGAATTTTTCAAAATTCATACCTAAACCCATTCTGACATTTCCGGTTGGAAACAATACATTGACATCATAAAATGTAGAACTATTTGCCGCGCGAAACTTAAAATTTCCGGAATAAATGGAACTTCCCTGATTGTCGTAAATGGAAGTTTGTTTCATTTCTGAATACCACCGCGCTGTTCCCAATCCGTATGCAACCGAACAGAAGTACTTCTCGTTATTCTTCTTCGGAACGTAATACCATGCCATCTGACTATACGCCTTGCCACCGAAAATTTCGATTAGCAGCAATACAGACAAGAGGAATAGTTTTTTCATTTAGCTGGTCATTTCAACACTGCGAAGCGCGCTGGCAACAAATTTTCCTTTTTCGAATGCGTCGGTTGGAATTAAGCCGAGTAAGTCAAACATTTGTTTGTCTTCGTTGAATTCCGGATTTGGAGTAGTCAATAATTTATCACCTGCGAAGATGGAATTAGCACCTGCCATGAAACAAAATGCTTGTCCTTCAACGCTCATACCAACGCGACCTGCGGATAACCGCACTACAGAAGTTGGCATAACAATGCGTGCAGTTGCCACCATGCGAATCATGTCCCAAATAGGAACAGGAGGTTGATTTTCAAGCGGCGTTCCCTCTACCGCAACCAATGCATTAATCGGCACTGATTCAGGATGAGGATTCATTGAACTTAACTGCAACAACATTCCGATACGATCTTCAGCACTTTCACCCATTCCGATAATTCCACCGGAACATAGCGTTACACCTGCTTTACGGGCGTTGTTCAAGGTATTCAGACGATCATCGTAGGTTCGTGTCGAAATAATTTCGTTATAATATTCTTCAGAAGTATCGAGGTTGTGATTATATGCGTACAATCCTGCATCCGCCAATTTTGCAGCTTGTTCTTCGGTTAACATACCCAAGGTGCAGCACACTTCCATTCCCTCGTTGTTAACGGCTTTCACCATTTCCAGCACCGAATCAAAATCACGATTGTCACGCACTTCACGCCATGCAGCGCCCAAGCACATGCGTGATGCTCCACCCGCTTTAGCCTTTTTTGCCGCATCCACAACTTGTTCTACCGGCATTAATTTATGCGCCTTCAAACCTGTATGATAACGAGCAGCCTGCGGGCAATAGCCACAATCTTCCGGACAGCCGCCGGTTTTAATCGATAACAATGAACTTACCTGAACCTTGCGAGGATCATGATGTTCACGATGAACGGTTGCTGCACGATACACCAACTCCAAAAGTGCAGTATTGTAAATATCAAGTATTTCCTGCTTGGTCCAATTATGCTTTGTAGCCTTCATAAAACAGTGATAATCAAAGATAACAAAATATGGTTCTTTTACAAGTGGGCAAATGTACCGAATACAATTTTGTCCTCACAGTATTAATTATCTGCTGTGAAGGAGGGAAGCCTTTATCTTTGCATCATGCGCATTGACATCATTTCCGTGGTTCCTGATTTGTTGAATGGTCCGTTTTCGCACTCCATTCTGAAACGCGCGCAAGACAAAGGAATTGCGACGGTTAATGTTATTTCGTTACGTGATTATGCAGTGGATAAACACAAGTCGGTAGATGATTATGCGTTTGGCGGCGGGGCCGGAATGGTGATGAAAATTGAGCCCATCGTGGCGTGTATTGAAGACTTGAAATCGCGCACGGAGTATGATGAGATTATCTACATGTCTCCTGATGGGCAGCTGTTGGATCAGCCTATGGCCAATGCGTTGTCGTTGAAGGAAAATTTGATGATCCTCTGCGGTCATTATAAAGGCATAGATGAACGCGTACGCGAACATTTTATCACCAAAGAAATTTCAATTGGAAGCTATGTATTATCCGGTGGTGAACTGGCGGCTGCAGTTGTTGCTGATGCGGTAATACGTTTGATTCCGGGTGTCCTGAATGATGAAACGTCTGCATTGAGCGATTCATTTCAGGATAATTTATTGGCTCCACCTGTTTACACGCGTCCTGCGGAATTCCGTGGTTGGAAAGTTCCGGATGTACTGTTATCGGGACATGATGCGAACATTGAAAAATGGAGGCATGAAAAAGCATTGCAACGCACAAAAGAACGCCGTCCTGACTTGTTAAAATAAGACGTAAATACACCCGATGATTCGCATATATTATTGATTTTAAGCAAAATAAACGAATAATCCACAAGGTAACATTGCAGTCCTATTCACATTTTAACATGCTTAATTCAGAATATTTAAGGCAAACTTTTGTCTGTTTCGCGAAAGCCTCTATATTTGCACTCCATTTTTGGGAAACCAACAAAACATTGTAGTCATGAATTTGCTAGAATTAATTGAATCACAAGTTGTAACGAAGTCATCACATCCATCTTTCAAGGCGGGAGATACCGTTACTATTCACTATAAAATCAAAGAAGGCGATAAGGAACGCGTTCAGTTGTTTACCGGTGTGGTATTGCAGCGTCGTGGTCATGATGCAGTTCATTCTTTCACAGTTCGTAAAATGTCGAACGGTGTTGGTGTTGAGCGTATCTTCCCTATTCACTCGCCATTCATTGAAAAAATCGAAGTGAAGAAGCGTGGTGTTGTACGTCGTGCACGTATTTTCTACTTACGTAATTTAACCGGTAAGAAGGCTCGTATCGCTGAAAAGATTCAGGTAAGCGAATCAGCGAGTTAATTATATACCGACCACATTTGTAAACCGTCGCGGAAACGTTGACGGTTTTTTTGTGGATTTAGATTAATAAATTATGAAGATGCGATTTGAACAATTGAGATATATTTTTGTATAGACCACGCGACGAAAGACAGAATGTCTGATGTATAATCATTTCCAACTGATTAACACTGAATCCATAAACGATTAAGTGTACATTGAGGTTCTCCAAACGCGGAGACGAATTGGAAAAGACTACTCTTACGAGACATTAATCTTTGAAATTTGAACTATTACCGTGTAAGCGGGCACACAAACAAAAGCCATTCGCGTACCGGTTTTTGCGACGTATTAGTCGGTCCAAATATGTATCGAAAAATCCAACGGATCGATGGCTTCCGGCAATTGCTTCGCAAGAACAAAAGGTTGTTTCCAGTTCAGCACCGACTCCACACGATCCTGAGGCGTACCACCCGGCATTAATTTATCCGCAATTTTACGCAGCTGTTGTAAATCGGCATCGCTGCGTTGTTTGGCAGCACGCATCATTTTACCTTCCAGCTGTTGCAAGCCTGCCAATGTTTTAGCCAATTCTGCTTCGACAGTTTTTTCTAACGTCGCGTCTACTTGCTTGGCGCGCAATTTGAGATCGTTATACAACGTATTTAACGTTGCTGCTTCTTCCGCGGTACTCAATTCGACGGTAGAATGCTTCGCTACATATTCTTTTACTAACTCGTCAATTGACCCGAAAAACTGTTCAGGCTTTAATTCCATGCGTGACATTTTTTGCAGCATGGCATCGTCTATTCGAGCAGCAAACCAACGCGGATGCAACACCGGAAAATAAATTCCGTAATGCGCAAAAACGGATCGGTATTGCAACCAATACGCTAACTCACCCGGCCCACCGATGTATGCAATGTTGCGTAAAATCCTTTGTTGGTACAACGGTCGCAGCACTACGTTCGGTGAAAAGTTTTCGGGATGCGCATTCAACTCGTCAAGTAGTTCTTGGCTATTCCATACTTTGGATTGATCGACCGTAAACCAGCGATCACCTTCACGTTCAATTCGCACGCGTGCAGCATCAGACAAATAGAATACGTTTATCGGTCGAGGTTTTACCTGAATGTTGTAACCCAGTTGTTCCAACGCAGCATTTGTTTCATTCACCAAACGGAAAGCAGTTCCTGAAAACAAATCATCCTGCATGACACTAATAAACTGACGTTTCAATTGTGTATCATCAGGATCCAGCACCACGATTTCCTCACCAACACATCGATGCACAAAATCGCGGGTAGCAGCACTCATGGTCCTGCCGAGACGATAAATTTCTTGGATTGCAGTCGCCACTTCTCCTTCCGGCCACAATGCTGCTAATGCAGAAATCAGATCTTGAATTTCATCTGTTTTCATTCGACCAACAGCTCCTGAAAATGTAGTTGCTGTTGCAAACGACTTACCAAATACATGCACTTGGCGAATTTCATCCACATCATGATCCTCTGTAGCCATCCAGAATACGGGCACTACAGTCCGATTCATATCCGCGCTTAGCTTTTTTGCCAACGCAATAGTGCTTGCAATTTTATAAATAAAATAAACCGGACTTCCCGCAATAACGAGTTGATGTCCTGTGCACACTGTTAAAGTCTCCGGCTCGCTTAATGAATCGAGTAATTGTTGCGGAGGATGAATTCCTGCAGCAGCATATTGTGCTCGAATAACAGTTGGTAAAATATTGGTATCGTTCGGTAATGAAGTTGTATTGTTCAATGCATCACGATAACCGGCAGCATCGGGGAAATGGAGAAAATAGGGCTGCAGTGCAGTTGCCCGTTGCGTATAGTCGATAAATAGTTTCGAAAACCAACCTGAATTCTGATACGAAACACGCGCAACTGTTCTCATGCGACAAAGGTAAGCAGTACCTGTTATAAATATCTAAGGATGGGCATTAATACCAATGAAAGCGGGATCGCCACATAGCAATCCCGCTTCCACAACTTGGGGTTCAGAAAACCTTAAATACTGATTCCAAAACTGTATGATAATATGATGTACGAATTGGACATTTTCTTGTTTTTCGTGGTGTGATATTTTACACCCGGACGAGCACCGAATTCCATTTTGAACCCGCTGGATCCACCCGCATTATACATGGCTTCCGAACGCAAACGCCAACCCCATTTGCGCATTAACGGTTCATGTGGAATATCATACATCATTACATTGCCCAAAGGATCTACAGCCGACATGGATTTATCGTAACCTACAATCGGTGCGTATAAAGCCTCCAGAATTAATTCCGTTCTCCAGCGCGATTTTTTTCTTCCGTAATCAGCGCCTGTTGTCACATTTTTAACACGTGCGATATAATTCGTAATTTCTATTTTCTGCAAACCGGCCGAGAACATCATCATGCGTGTATTGTTCCCAAACGAAGGAATGTAAACCGGAGAAAGGTCATTGGCATTGTACGTATTCCAAATGGTATCCTTTCCTTGCTGCAGGGGATGTCGCACCATAGAAACAGAAAACGTTAAAGCACTAATTTGACGCGCTGTCATATTCGCAGTAAATGATTTGGTAGTAACCGTATTACCGGCCAATGTTTGATGTGTTTTGAGATTCAATGACGGAGACTCCTCCAATGCCTTATCACGTTTGCTTGCGCCCATATATACTTCCCCGCTTACGTTGGCAAAACGTCCCAGCAAGTAGGCACCTTTAGCCGTCCATCCTACGCGAGAACTTTTCGGTTTGAATCCGTAATCCATCCACGCACCACCGGAAATCAGTAACGTTTGTTTGGGATCATCACGTTCGACAACAATACTTGCTTTATCTCCCTGAGCAAACGTTGTCGCGTGAAAACCGAATGCTGCTATAAACAGTAAATAATATCGGAACATGTTCATCGATTAACAATTTTAAATTCCACACGACGATTTACTGCACGACCTTCCTCTGTGTTGTTGTCTGCAATTGCCACACTTTCTCCGTAACCCTTTGCCACAATGCGCGAAGCAGGAATTCCTTTAGACACGATATACGCAACAACAGCATTAGCCCGATCCTGAGACAATTTCAGATTGTCCGCATCGGAACCTACATTATCAGTATGACCGGCAATTTCAATGGACATCGAAGGATTATCATTGAGCAACGTCACTACACGATCCAACTCCGTAAAGGATTCTTGTTTTAATTCGGCTTTACCAAATTCAAAGAAGATGTTATTCAAACGTACCACCTGCCCTACTTCTATCGGCACCAAATACAAATCGCGTTTTATTTCCTTGTACTCTTTTAAGTTGGACAGATCCATATTTTCACTTACCGCATAATATCCGGATGCGATAGCATTGAAGCGATAATTCTGTCCGTACGGTAAAACGATTTGATATTCGCCGGTTTCTTCATTGCTGATTGCAGTACCTATAGGCTCACCTCCCGTCACCAAGTTGTACACGATTTCGGCACTAAGCGGCTTTCCTGTTTTCTGATCCAGCACACGTCCTGTAACAAGCACAACAGGCTTAGGACGTACAGCCTCTTTCAATTTAATTTTACAGATATCCGAACTTCCGTTTTTAGGATTCGTGGAAATCATGTAAGCCACATCACCGGAAGCCGGAATACAGTAGTAGGCGTCCCATCCGCTGCTGTTTACTTCAGGTCCAAGATTAACAGGCTCAGACCAGTTCATCCACGTATCGTCCAATCGTCGCGTCATGTAGATGTCGTTATTTCCGTAGCCACCGGCACGATTGGTGGAGTAATAAAGTGTCACGCCATCAGCAGCAAGAAACGGAGATATTTCATCGTATTGATCCGTATTTAATCCGATAGGTTTAGGTTCACTGAACGAATTTTTACCCGTTCTGAAACTCACATAGATATCATGATTTTGTTTTTTCTTACGACGAAATGACATTAACAAAATCGTGTTATCGATATGCATGTAATTGGTAACTGTAGTTCCTTTATCCAACATATCGTCGTAGTTTTTCACGCGAATACCTTGCGGTTCTGACCAGCCGTTTTTAGTTAATGTGGTGAATGAAAACCCCGATCTCTTGTACTCCCCGTTATCAAAATATCCTTTCAGATAACGCGTATTTCCATCTGCGGAGAAACCTATGAGTGCATTTTTACTGATCAGATTAAACGGATGGTTCAAGTGTCGTGCTTCAGACCATGTTCCATTATCATCCAACT
>JAJTEY010000086.1 GCA_021299855.1 Bacteroidota bacterium
CCGAAGATCCGTGTTTAACGGAAGACGAGCTGCATGCCTACATCTCGGGTAATGCGTCGCGCGATACACAATACCGTGTTGAGATGCACACTATGGATTGTGCATTATGCTCAGATGCATTGGAAGGTTACGAGGAAAAAGCAAAATGCGGAGCTGTTGTTCCTGTTGTAGAAAAAGGCAAAGTGATTCCGTTATTCGGAAATAAGAGGGCCATATATAGCGCGGTGGCCGGTGTTGCGGTGGTACTTGGTGCGTTCTTCCTATTTAAAACGGCAGATCCCAAACAAGAGGTGAAACTGGCCGAAGCACCAAGAAATTATGCTGCGGATAGTTTTAAGCAAGGTCCAATTCCTACTGATATTGCATTGGAGGAAAAATCCAACGCTCCGGCTCAGGAACAACAAGTGTCCGATGCGATGAATACAACGCGTATCTCGGAAACAGGCGGCGCGAAAACAACAACTCTTGATGCAAGCCCGAACAGAAAAGAGGAAGAATATGTTGCTGTTCCTGCACCTGTTGCAGCCGCTGACGAAAGTGTTGTGTTAATGGACGATGTGGCCGGAAATACAACCGGTGATGCTGACCTCAACAAAGGTGCGCCTGTTGAACAAGAAAAATCGGAAAATGTTGTTATCGCGCAACAAGCGCCGGCATCTACTACAACAATACCACAGGTAGAATCGAAGAAAGATAAAAATCAATCTCGTGCAGAAGGGCCTCATCCGAATAAACCGAGTTCACGCGACCTGGATATATCGTATGAAAAAGGCGTTGAGTTTATGGGGCAGAAAAATTATGCCGGCGCTATCGCATTCTTCAATCAGGTTTTAGTCGATCGTCAACATCGGTATTACGATGACGCGAAATGGAATAAAGCCATCTGTCTTATTGAACAAGGAAAGAAGGAAGAAGCACGTGTAAGCTTAAAAGAAATTGAGCAAAGCAACTCGAAATACAAAAAAGATGCAACTGAGCGCTTGAAGACACTGTAAGATGTTAATAATCTTCGGAACGAACGGCGATGTATTTGAACGGATGATCCAGAATAAGGGAAATTTCTTCGCCCTTATCCATCATATCTTCATCTTCCACATCGTAATACCAATTGATTTGCACCTTCACTCCGCGATCACGCGCTTTCAACAACTTAGATAATGCGCTAAGCAATGTGCGAACAGAACCGGTATTCAAATGATCGAGCTTCACATCTACCGCAATTGATGTTTGAGTAGAATTCGCCGCATAGGATTCGCACCAGCGTTCCAATGGCTGATAGAACATCATAGCATCAGCAGGGATAGAACGCCCTTTCAATTCGAAAACATTCGTTGCCGAATTAAAGTCAACCTGAGGCGTCGTTTTTGTAGCAGGAATAAATAACGTATCCATCGGCATTAGTTTAACTGAACATTTACTTCAACACAAAAGAAGGTGAATCCTCCGTCCATATCAATAAATCGATATTCAATTTTTCCCGCAGCAGAACGCGCAATTTCGAGCAAACCTAATCCCGCACTTTTTCTATTGCCATCGCCGAGCACAACACTCATTTGCTTCATGTACATTTCTTTGATTTGTTCCTGATCAGCACTGTTTATTTTTTTAATGCGTTCATCCAGCTCAGGCACATCAGCAGTCAACATGATATTTCCGCAACGTAAACCATATTCGTAATCGCTGATTTTGCTTATGAGCACAATTGAATTGGGAACGGATTCGTTTGGCACCGTAGGTGTATTGTTGCGCATATTCTGCAAACATTCAACCAATGCGCTGAGTAGACGACGTCGTGCGGGACGACTTACAGCCTGCAGTTCCGGTTTGGCATCTACCGCAGAAACCAAAGAATTGATCAGATCGTCGCTCACTTCGCCGCAATAAAACCACTGATCCCGACCGGTTCTCATCATTCCTAAAACCTGCTCATGTTCAAACAATTCTGCCATGCTTGTAAAGATATGAAATTAACATATCTGCAATCCATCTCGATTCATCGCGTGCAATTTCTATTTTTGCCGTCTAATTCTATCATTATGAATCCGAACGGAAGTATTTCTTATCAAGCAGATGACGGTATTGCCCGAATTAAGTTTGGGCACCCGCAAAGTAATTCTATGCCCGGCGCTTTATTACGCGAATTAGCCAACACTATTGAAAAAGCAGGTATTGATATAGATGTAAACGTGATCGTGCTGGAAAGTGAAGGCGATAAAGCCTTTTGCGCAGGCGCTTCATTCGATGAACTAATCAATATTAAAGACATTGAAACCGGCACATATTTTTTCTCCGGATTTGCTTCCGTGATTAATGCGATTCGCAAGGCACCGAAATTTGTTATCGCACGCGTGCAGGGTAAAGCTGTTGGCGGTGGCGTTGGAATTGCATGCGCAGCGGATTATACAATTGCAACAACGGCGGCAGCGGTGAAGTTATCGGAACTGGCTGTTGGTATTGGACCATTTGTAGTTGGACCTGCGGTTGAGCGTAAAATCGGCACTTCTGCATTCAGCAATTTGGCGATTAATGCCACAGAATGGCGCGATGCACAATGGGCAAAACAAGTGGGCATGTACACTGATGTTTTCGCTACAACTGATGAGTTGGATGAAGCTGTAAATGCTTTGGCGCAACGCTTGTCCAACAGCAATCCTGAAGCGATGGCTATGCTGAAAAAAGTTTTCTGGGAAGGGACTGAGAATTGGGATCAGTTACTGGCAGAGCGTGCAGGAATGAGTGGTAAACTCGTCCTTTCTGACTTCACAGTGAATGCGATCAACGCATTTAAACAAAAGTAAATTTCAAAAGGTTTTTTTCAGGCGGTTAATCGCTCCTATTGCAGGAAGCGATTAACCGCTTGCTTTTGCCAGGTCGTCCAGTTCTGACTATCGATATATGTTTGAATCGAACGACGGTGCTTATGCTGACCATAGAAGAAGTTCAACACATCACCGCAAGGTCCTGCCAAACGACCGTTGGAACTCATCATCGCTTGTGTCAGGTTCGGCAACAATGCAGGCGTGAAATAATTTAATCGCTTTAACGCTTGTGCTGCGTTGGCACGAGTTCTGAATTCATACGACACCGAAGTATAAGTCACTAATTGACCCAAAGCAGCCTGATCATTTGATGTACGAGCTTTCACTTCCAGCCATTTGATCTCAACATTACGTCCGGAAATTCCAATAATTCCTTTCGTATCATTTAAATATGACTCCGAACGATCAGGAAATTCGTAGGACAACTTTTCCAATGTCATAGCGATAACATCATAACTTTTTGCACGCAGCAAGTTGCGATAACCAGGCTCACGTTCAGGAGAGATTGTTGCTGTAGCATTAACTAAATGCTTGTGAACCTGAGGATCTGCACTGCTGAACGCATTTGAAACGATCGTGTTTGATTCAGCACCATTGTCGTTGATCAACTGGCGAATAATTTCTCCTTTAACGGCATGGAACTTTTCTTTGTTAAACACTTCCAGCAAGGTAGCACGCTTATCAGCTGCAGGATAATCTTTCATTGCAGCCACCGCATCAAAACGATCCAATATATTTTTCGCATTCAACGCCTGATTTTTCAACCAGTTCAACGGCTTGCGGAATGTTACCGTTTTTAGTACTTCGTTATTCGGATCGAACAGCACGTAAGAAACTTCTTTGCCTTGCTTGTTCGGGATATTAACTACGTGGTTCTTGTTTTCAATCCACGCCATTTTGCGATCAGAAGTTCCATCTGTATAATACACTTCAAACCAAATCGGCATTTTGAACAAGCCAACTACGTCTCCTGTTGTGTGAACTTGCTCCACGGCAAACTGCGTACTCTTGTTACCTTTGTTGTCAGCAATTTCATTGGCTTGAACGTTGTAAGATGGTTCTCCTCCTCGGTACACCCACTGCTCCCAGAACCAATTCAAACTCATTCCTGTGGTCTCATTAAAAGAATACAACAGGTTGTCGGAGTCTACACTACCGTAAGGATATTTCAATAAATAATGTTTGATGGCACGATTGTACGAATCGCGACCACCCACCACATATTTCAACATATTTAGCACAAAGGCACCTTTCGGATAATGACGAACGCTTCCACTCTGACTATGCGCTACCGGCAACAAGTCATTCTTAGAAGCATTTAATGAATTAATCTGTGCTTCACGACGCAACCAATCAAAATGATCTGCACCATAAACTTCACGCTCAAACATTTGGTTGTAATACGTTGCAAAACTTTCCTGCAACCAATGATGTGCATCACTGCGTGCGGTTACATAATCTCCAAACCACTGGTGTGCCAGCTCGTGCGCATTGACACTCACGTACCCGCGATCGTTATCACCAATTTCATCTACAAACAAGAAATCGCCGAACACGGTTGCAGTTGTATTTTCCATTGCACCGTACATGAACTCCTGAACCGGAATTTGTGAATACGTTTCCCATGGATAATTAACGCCGGTTTCTTCTTCAAACCAATCTACCATACGCTCGCTGTAACGATAAGTTGCCTCTACTCTATTCTTCCATTCCGGATAATAGTATAAATACATCGGAACGCCGCGCTTCGACTTCGTTTCCTTTATGTCGTAAATCCCTATTCCCAACATCACCAAATACGGAGCATGCGGTTTGTTCATTTTGTAATGCCACGTCTTGGTGCCGTTCTTGTTGTCTTTCTCTTTCAACTTCACACCATTAGACAAAACTTTGTATGCCGACTCAAACGTCACGATCATTTCGGTAGTAAGTTTGTCGTTCATTTCATCGTAAAACGGGATCCAATTGCGATTATCAATGCCTTGCCCCCGACTAAAAACCCACAGTCCTTCCGCTTCAGAACGAAACTTTGCAGTTTTACCGTTCATGGTAACAGCACTTACACGAATTCCGGGACCGTCCAACCAAATTGAATCGACCGTTTCGCGCAACGGAGTAAATAAATGTGTGGCTTTACCTTTTACCAATCCTTGCGCCGTTTCGAAAGACAACTCCAGACGCATGTGTTTAAAATCCACATTTCGTTCGCGAGGAGCCCAAGCACCGTCATCGTAGTACGAGCGCTTTTCACCGGTGAACGAACCGTTACCTACAAATTGTGCATCAACAGATTGGAATGCTGCTAAAACAGCTAAAGCCACAACATAATTCTTCATAACATATTCGGTTAAGTAGGCACAATTTTAACGGAAAAATGCGCTGCTGCTAACACATTATGGCGAAAAGCCGAATATGTTGGATAAACGGCAAGTTTTGCAAGGTGAACATAGATCACCACCAGTCAAAGAAAATGAAGACCGGAACTATTTCAGGAAAACGGGCGGATTTAACTGTCGTAAATTATAATGACTCGCCATGACCGAACCGTACGCGCCGGCTGTACGTATCGCAATGATATCGCCGCGTTTAATGGTATGGAGCTCCATCGCTTTGCCGAAACAATCGCTCGATTCGCATACCGGGCCAACTACATCATAACGTTCCGATTTTGAACCGGGAGTTGCGGTTAAATTTTCCACTTTATGATAAGCCTGATATAATGCCGGGCGAATTAATTCAGTCATGCCGGCGTCAAGAACTGCGAATTGAGTCTGCACACCTTTTTTCACAAATAGCGCACGCGAGATCAATGTTCCGGACTGTGCCACGATGGCGCGTCCCAATTCGAAATGTACTTCCTGACCATTGCGAATTTCCAGGAATCGTTTGAATACCTTGAAATACGCGGCAAAATCAGGAATTCGTTCCTTATCCGGTTCGTAATAATTTACACCTAGTCCACCACCGACATTTATAATTTGAATACTAATTTTCCGCGACACGAACCATTCCTGAATTTCATTAACACGAACACACAACTGCTTAAACACATTTAAATCAGTAATCTGAGAGCCGATATGAAAATGCAAACCAATTAACGAAATGGCTTCACATAGTTTAATAACATCAAGCACAGCAGGAAGTTCGTTGACTCCGATTCCGAATTTATTTTCTTCTAAACCAGTAGTGATATAATGGTGCGTATTCGCATGAACATTAGGATTAATCCGCAATGCAATACGAGCTTTCTTACCAAGAGTTAATGCATGTTCATTAATAATCTCAATTTCAGGAATTGATTCACAATTAAAACAAAATATATCGTCTCGCAGTGCTGCAATAATCTCCGCATCACTTTTTCCTACACCTGCAAACACCACTTGTGCTGCACTAAATCCTGCTCGCAGCGCCTTCTCTACTTCACCGCCACTAACGCAATCTGCACCAAATCCGGCAGAGCGAATAAGTTCCAGCACTTCATCTTCAACGTTGGCCTTCATCGCGTAATGCACATGAAATCCGTATTTACCGGACTCCGATTTCACCGTATCCAACGTTTGTTGCAGCAATTTTAGATCGTAACAATAAAATGGAGTTGGCGACTGACCTAAAACTACTATTTGTTCGGGACTAAAAGCGGACATACGACAATAATTTACAGCGCAAAAACGCCTTTGTTTAACGCTTGTAATGCAGGCACTTTGTATTTCGACTGAATCAGCAGAGAAATATTATTCTCGCTTCCTCCGTACGAAATCATGCGCAACGGAATATCACGCAAGGCATCAAAAACCTGAGACGCATAACCTTGTTTATCTTTCTTAAATGTGCCTACAATACATACAATGGTTTGATCGCGCTCCACTTTCACAAAACCAAATTGATTCAGATCAGCGACAATTTCATCAAGACATGTATCCTGATCAATCGTCAGTGAAACCGCCACCTCGGAAGTTGTAATCATATCAATCGGAGTTTTGTAACGTTCGAATACTTCAAATACCGAACGCAAAAAACCGTAAGCCATCAACATTCGCCCCGAT
>JAJTEY010000020.1:0-47074 GCA_021299855.1 Bacteroidota bacterium
CAAATAACAATAAACAGGCAATGGTAATAGTAATGCCATCACCGATATCAGTAATATAAGGCATTAGGGAATCGAGCGCCGAACTGTTCCAAGAATTGATTTGTGTATGAGCCGAAATCCGTCCGACATTAGCCAACCATACAACACTTACAGCTACAAGAACAAGTTGTAGCACAATAAACAAACTTCCGGATTTAAAAACCGTTGCTAATGCGTTCCTCACGGAACAAATGTAGAGAATCGAATGATTAATACGTGCCCATTGATTTCACCAAACGGTGAATCTGGGTGTCCCACAAACGGCGATTGGTTTCAATATCGTCTTCGCCGTCTCCGAAATCCGTAACAGTTAATGCCACTTCATTCGTCATTTCGTCCTGATCCAGACGGAACTCGAAATACGTGTCTTTTGGCTTATCCAACCAACGCATACGGATATAACTATCCATCTTAGCATTCAGAATCTGCGCTTGTTGCGCCGCACCGTCCCATTTGAAAGTATAAATCTGAGTACGTGTATCCAGGTCAACTTCTTCAGCGAACCATTCTGCAAGTCCGTTTGGCGTTGTCAGAAAATCATAAATCAAAGAAATAGGTGAGTGGATAATAAATTCCATCACGAATTTCCCTTTGGGTTCGGGCTTTCCGTTAAGTTCTTCGATGGGCTTATCCGTAATAACGTGATGCGTGATAACTTCAGTTTTCACTAAACGTTTTTCGCCGGGCGCTAACTTTCCTTTTGGCTTTTTAATAGACAAATGGGAGGGAAGCTTTGGTAATTTGGATTTATCGATGGCCGGAATTTCAGGCTGTACGATGCCTTTCACAGGTTTTTCTTTCTTTTTAGGTGCTGCAACAGGTGCTGCTTTTACTGCTTTCGGTTCAGCTTTAACTACAGGTGCCGGAACAGTTTTTTTAGCTGCCGGTTGGGCTTTAGGAGTTGGTTTTGTCGCAACCACCTTCTTAGTTTGAACGGGCTTCGCTTTTGCCGGAGCAGCTTTTTTCTTCACCACCGGCCTCACTGCTTTTTTAGTAGCAGGCTTTGCAACAGGTTTACTCTTTGCAGGTTTACTCTTTGCAGGTTTCTTCGGCGCAGCTTTAGGCGTAGATTTTCCCTTAACTGCCTTTTTTACTGCAGTTTTGCCCGCCTTTGGTAAGGCTTTCTTCACATTACTTTTAACGCTCTTTTTCGCAACTTTCTTAGCCATTCTACTAAACTGTAGGGTGTACAATGAATTTTGGGGAAAAGTATAAAAAAAACTGAATATGACAAGTCGGGAAGTAAATTGTTTCCGAAGTAAAAATTACAAGCCCGATAGTACGGATAAATAAAATACTATATTTGCGTCCATTTTTAAGAAATCTGCCGATGAAATAAGCCCTGTAAATGCTCTTTCGGGAGTGTTTGAGGCACAAATTGCAGAAACGGCGCTCTAGCTCTAGCGACACTTCGGTATGGCTAGAGCGCAGGAATGGCGAGATAGCTCAGCTGGCTAGAGCGCAGCACTCATAATGCTGAGGTCCCGAGTTCGAGTCTCGGTCTCGCTACGAAAGGAAAGCCGATAGAGGAATCTGTCGGCTTTTTTGTTTGTATATGTGCCAAATTTCCGAAACGAATATTCTTCCGAATAGCCCAACAAGTTGTTTAGTGTATCATCGTGTAACTCCTCATACACGTGGTCAAGCATTTTTACGTCCAATCCCTTTTCCCCTTATCTTCACACTTCACATGAACCGGCAAACAACTTTTTACTCGTTTTTGCGTCTGATACACAGTATCACTATGGTAAGAGTTGTTGCAGTAGTGTTGTTGCTTGTGCTTGGTGGCGTTCCGTCTATCAATGCACAGCAAAATCTTGCCCAAACACACCGCTTTTTTGTACGTGCAGCGGGTAGTGTGCCGCACCCGACTTCCAATAAAGCCTTTCGCAGAAGTTTTGTGGGTATTTACGACTTAACCGGATCGGTGAGCTATCGAATTTTCAGCGGATTTAACGCAGGTGCGGTATACAAGCATACACTATGGAAAACACCGGATAATAAAGTGCCGGGACTTAATCTTTACGGTCAAACGAATGCGTTTGGATTGCGTGTAGGTTATGATCACATCTTGACGGAATCGGCCGTGTTCTTTTCTTCCATCGCATTCTATTCCTCAGAAACGTATTTCTACGGACTCGCTTGCGCACCACAAAATACCGTAGAAGAAAATATTCAAACAACCTACAACTACCGCATCATTGAAGGAGAAATGGGTTTTTATTTCTACACGGAAGGAAATTTCGCAATAGGTATGCAGGCGGCATTCGCGCACACCAACTTTAATTTCGACCCGCGTAAAGTGTGCCTCGATCAACAGAAAGCCTATATCCCGTCAGACTTTGAAGGCAACCTGACGCATTTAAACATTGGCGTTACCGTTGTTTGCAGCTTCAAAAAAGCTCGAGGTAAAGAATAGCACTTTTCGCTTCGCTACTCGAGCCTTCACTTTGGTAAGAAATCATCAAACTTAAAAAAACAAAAAGCTGTCCTAATGAGACAGCTTCTTCATATTAATAATTGTACAAGATGATTATTCTTCCTTCTTGTTCTTTTTGGTTTTAGGCTTCACGACATTGATGACGATTTCTTTTTTCTCTTCATCAAAATCTACATTCACCTGATCGCCTTCCGTAACACCGGATTTAATAATCTCTTCAGCCAGCGGATCTTCAATGTATTTTTGAATTGCGCGCTTCAACGGACGTGCACCATAGTTGGCATCGTAACCTTTTTCTACAATGTAGTCTTTCGCTTTATCCGTAACATCTACATGGTAACCCAACGTCTTGATACGACCCATCAGTTTATCCAATTCGATATCGATGATTTGATGAATGTCTTCACGACTCAATGAATTGAACATGATCACATCATCAATACGATTCAGGAATTCGGGAGCAAATGCCTTTTTCAACGCACCTTCAACAACACTCTTAGCCATGTCATCAGTGCTATCCTTACGCGCACCGGTTGAGAAACCAACTCCGGTTCCGAAATCCTTCAACTGGCGAGAACCAATATTGGAAGTCATGATGATGATGGTGTTTTTGAAATCGACCTTTCTGCCAAGGCTATCGGTTAATTGACCGTCATCCAATGTTTGCAACAACAAGTTGAATACATCCGGATGCGCTTTTTCAATTTCATCCAACAACACAACAGAGTAGGGCTTACGACGAACTTTTTCAGTCAACTGACCACCTTCTTCATAACCAACGTATCCCGGAGGCGCCCCCACCAAGCGAGAAACGGCGAATTTCTCCATGTATTCGCTCATGTCAATACGAATTAACGCATCTTCATTGTCGAATAAATATTTCGCCAGAATTTTCGCTAACTGGGTTTTACCAACACCTGTAGGACCCAAGAAAATAAACGAACCAATCGGTTTATTCGGATCTTTCAATCCTGCTCGGTTACGCTGAATGGCTTTTACCACTTTCTGAATTGCGTCATCCTGGCCAATTACTTTCCCTTTCAGCAATTCGCTCATCTTCGCCAGTTTGTCGCCTTCATTCTGAGAAACGCGTTGAACAGGAATACCGGTCATCATAGCCACCACTTCCGCAACGTTTTCTTCGTTAACGGTTTCACGGTGTGAACGACTTTCTTCTTCCCACGCTTTTTTAGCAGCTTCTAACTGCTCTTGCAGCTGACGTTCTTTATCACGCAAGCGCGCAGCTTCTTCATAACGCTGGTTGCGCACCACCTGATTCTTCTCTTCTTTTACCTTCTCAATTTCCGCCTCTACATCCAGGATTTGCTTAGGAACTTTAATGTTTGTAATGTGTACGCGAGATCCGGCTTCATCCAACGCATCAATTGCTTTATCCGGCAAATGACGATCAGTGATATAACGTGAAGTCAACGTAACACAGGCTTTGATAGCATCTTCTGTGTACGTTACGTTATGATGATCTTCGTATTTCGCTTTAATATTGTGCAAAATCTGAACAGTCTCATCAATAGAAGTCGGTTCAACCAACACCTTTTGGAATCGACGTTCTAAAGCACCATCTTTTTCAATGTACTGACGGTATTCATCCAAAGTTGTTGCACCAATGCACTGAATTTCTCCGCGTGCCAATGCAGGTTTAAACATGTTGGATGCGTCCAATGAACCGGAAGCACCGCCTGCACCAATGATGGTGTGAATTTCATCGATAAAAAGAATCACATCCGGAGACTTTTCCAATTCATTCATCACCGCTTTCATACGTTCTTCAAACTGACCGCGGTATTTTGTTCCTGCTACCAAAGAAGCCAGATCCAAAGAAACCACGCGCTTGTTAAACAACACACGAGAAACTTTTTTCTGAATGATGCGCAATGCTAGACCTTCTGCGATAGCGGATTTACCAACGCCCGGCTCACCGATAAGAATCGGATTGTTCTTTTTACGACGCGATAAAATTTGCGATACGCGCTCAATTTCTTTCTCACGCCCGACAATCGGATCCAACTTTCCGTCTTCTGCAGCCTTTGTTAAATCGCGACCGAAATTGTCGAGAACTGGAGTTTTAGATTTCGAATCAGTAATTTTCTTCTGACTGGAACCGAATGTTGCGTCACCATCATCATCATCGTCTGAAGCATTCGGAAATTCAGAACGTGGGCTCGATGTGTGGTCATCTTCGTTTCCCGGTAAACCGTTTTCCAGTTCGCCTTTTACGGTGTCGTAGTCCACACCAAACTTCATTAACGATTTGGTTGCTACGCTGTCATCATCTTTCAAAATAGAAAGTAGCAGGTGCTCGGTTCCGATCACGCTACTTTTAAATATTTTTGCTTCCAGATACGTAATTTTTAGAGCACGTTCCGCTTGTTTAACCAGCGGAATATTACCCAGATTATTATTTGTTTTGCGCGCAGAGCCTGCGGTTAACGCCTCAATATCTTTACGCAAATCCATCAGATTGACATTCAGCGCACGAAGCAATTTAACGGCACTTCCTTCACCTTCACGGATAATACCCAACAACAAATGTTCGGTACCGATGTAGTCGTGACCCAAACGCAAAGCCTCTTCACGGCTATACGTAATGACATCTTTCACTCTCGGGGAAAACTTAGCTTCCATAAACTATTTTTAACGTTTGTGCCACGGCACGGTTAGACTCTAAAGTTAAGCCATTCAACGGGCTTTTCAAATGTAGGTACTTGCTTTTTTATTAAGTGTTATCAGCATGTGAATTATCCACCGATTTTTGTTAATAATTACAGGGTGTTTTTAACCCCGTTCACGTGTGGATTTTCAGTACTTTCGACCTCCTTATATTACTATTTACACGCAGACTGAATCAAACAGTGTGCTAAACTGAAAAGGTGACAAAAAGACATGGCTGAAGGCGAAAAAATTATTCCGATTAACATCGAAGAAGAAATGAAAACCGCGTACATCGATTATTCGATGTCGGTTATTGTATCGCGTGCATTACCTGATGTGCGTGATGGTTTGAAACCGGTTCACCGTCGTGTGTTGTACGGAATGCTCGATCTGGGCGTAATGTCCAATCGTCCGTATAAAAAATCGGCAAGAATAGTAGGAGAGGTGTTGGGTAAATATCACCCGCACGGCGATAGTTCGGTTTACGACACCATGGTTCGTATGGCCCAAGATTGGAGCTTGCGTTATCCGTTGGTAGACGGGCAGGGGAATTTCGGTTCTATTGACGGCGATCCTCCGGCAGCAATGCGTTACACGGAAGCTCGTTTGCGCAAAATTGCAGAAGAGATGGTAGGCGATATCGAAAAGAACACGGTTGATTTCCGTCCAAACTTCGACGACTCACTGGAAGAACCAACAGTAATGCCAACGCGTATTCCTCAGTTATTGGTGAATGGTGCTTCCGGTATTGCAGTGGGTATGGCAACGAATATGCCACCGCATAACTTGACTGAAATTATTGATGCCACAGTGGCATATATCGATAACCGCGAAATTGACATCGAAGGGTTAATGAAGTTCGTAAAAGCACCGGATTTCCCAACGGGCGGTACTATTTACGGATACAGCGGTGTAAAAGATGCTTTCGAAACCGGTCGTGGACGAATCGTGTTACGCGGCAAAGCAACGATCGAAACATTAGATGGTGGTCGTGAACGCATTATTGTAAGCGAAATTCCATATCAGGTGAATAAGTGGCAAATGATTAAAGCCACTGCAGACCTGATTAATGAAAAGAAATTAGAAGGAATTAGCGATATCCGCGATGAATCCGATCGTGATGGTATGCGCGTGGTGTACGAGTTGAAGCGCGATGCTGTAGCGAATGTTGTACTGAACAATTTGTACAAGTACACATCCCTGCAAACTTCCTTCTCCGTAAATAACATAGCATTGGTTGCCGGTCGCCCGGAGATGTTGAATCTGAAAAACCTGATTCATCACTTCGTGGAGTTCCGTCATGAAGTGGTGATTCGTCGTACCAAATACGAACTGGATCAGGCGGAGAAGCGTGCACATATCTTGCAAGGTTATTTAATTGCGCTGGATCATCTGGATGAAGTCATTCGTGTGATTCGTGAATCGGCCACACCAAATGAGGCGAAAGAAGAATTGATGAAGCGATTCTCGTTATCGGAAATTCAGGCCGGAGCTATTCTTGAATTGCGTTTACGTGTGTTAACAGGCATGGAACGCGATAAGATTCGCGCGGAATACGATGAGTTGATGAAGCTGATTGACTACTTGAAGTCTGTATTAGCGGACGAAGGTTTACGGATGAAGATCATCAAAGAAGAATTGGCTGAGATCAAAGAGAAATACGGAGACGGACGCAGAACAGATATTGTATATGCTGCGGACGATCAGCGTATAGAAGACTTGATTGCCGATGAAGATGTGGTAATCACTATCTCACATTTGGGCTATATCAAGAGAACTTTGTTGTCGGAATATCGTGCTCAAAACCGTGGTGGACGAGGATCACGAGGTTCTTCAACACGCGATGAGGATTTTGTAGAACACTTATTTACGGCAACCACACACAATTACCTGTTGTTCTTCACCGAACAAGGCCGTTGTTACTGGATGCGCGCATACGAAGTTCCGGAAGGAAATAAAACATCCAAGGGTCGTGCAATTCAGAACATGATGAATTTGCCTCCGGGCGATAAGGTCCGCGCATACATTAATGTGAAGAACCTGAATGATGAAGAATATACAAATAACATGTCGATTGTGATGTGTACTTCTAAAGGTGTCATTAAGAAAACTTTGCTGGAAGCATATTCTCGTCCTCGCGCAAATGGCATCAATGCGATTACTGTTCGTGACGGCGACCGATTGCTGGAAGCGGCGTTAGTAGGAAAAAATGATCAAGTAATGCTGGCATCGAAGTTTGGTAAAGTGGTTCGCTTTAACAATTCTGATGTGCGTGAAATGGGTCGAACGGCCAGCGGTGTTCGTGGAATGACGTTGGGTGGTGCGGAAGATGAAATTATTGGCATGATCGTACTGCCGAAAGAAAACGCGCCTCAGGTTTTAGTGACATCAGAAAAAGGCTACGGAAAACGTTCCAGCGTAGAAGATTATCGTCAAACGCGACGTGGGGGTAAAGGTGTCAAAACCATTAATATCACAGAAAAAACGGGCAATCTGGTTGCGATTAAGGCCGTAACGGATGACAATGATTTGATGATCATTACTGCTGCAGGAATCGTGATTCGTTTGAGAGTTGCTGACTTGCGTGTGATGGGCCGTGCAACACAAGGCGTTCGTCTGATTAATCTGGACAACAACGATGATATTGCTGCAATAACATCGGTGGAAACAGATCCTGAAGAAGAACATGCAGTAGTGGATGGAACCTTAGACACTACGATGGCAGACGCATCAGATGAACCGGAGACAGACACTGACGCGGACGGCACGGATGTTGATAATGAATCCGAAGAAGTATAATACTGATTAGAAAACAAGATAACATGAAGAAAATTGCTCTCGTATTGGCAGCCACAATGGCGTTAGGTGTTGCAGGATTTGCCCAGAAAAACAAACGTACAACTGCTTACATGGCATTTGGCCGTTATCAGAAAGATAAGGATGCATCTGAATTGATGAAGGCTAAAATCAATATGGACTTCACAGATAAGGTAAATTCCATTACTGACGTGACCGATGCGGGCAAAAAGCAAATGATGGCTTATACACTGGCGCCGCAAACCAATCTGATTGAAGCTAGTAATGCCTATCTGAAAACCAAGCAATTGGATACTAAAAAGGTATTCCCGGCTGAAACCAGCAAAGGCTTAGCCGACTGTTATACGTATACGCAGAATGTTGGTATTGCCAATTACAACCAGCAGAAGTACAACGAAGCATTACCAATGTTCGAAATGGCTGCAGATATTACAGCTTCGGCGGGAAAAACTGATACTTCCAACATTAGTAACGCTGCACAAAGCGCTTTTTACGGGAAAAATTGGGCAAAAGCTGAATCCCATTTCAATAAACTGATTTCCATGAAATACGGCAAAGGCAACACGTACATGTTGCTGGCTAAAGTTTATGCAGAACAAGGCGATTCTATGAAGTATAAGTCAACTATCGCAGACGGATTAAAAGCTTATCCAACGGACGGTGATTTGTTGGTAGAAGATGTGAACATTAAATTGAAAGAAGGTAAATCCAATGAGGCAATTCAACAACTGAATGCTTTAACTGCTCAACGTCCGAACTTAATCAATAAATCGGCTGAACATTACAAAAAGGCGATCGAAATCAAGCCGGATTACTTTGACGCATATTACAATTTGGGCGTTCTATACATGAATCAGTCAGTAGAATATTACAACCGTAGTATTTCGACCATTAAGGATGCAGCGAAATATGGAACCATGTGGGAAAAGCCATTGCCAGATGCGATTAAATACCTGGAGAAGGCACACGAACTAAATTCGAAGGACCTGAACTGTATGCTGGCTTTAAAACAGTGTTACGGAAATGCCGGAGAAAACGACAAGTATGCCGCAATGAAGGAAAAGATCAAAGCTGCGCAAAACGGGAAGTAGTTTCAACTAGCAAGTTAGTAAAGGCAATCTGAAAAGGTTGCCTTTTTTTATGACTTAATGCGAATACATAGAAGTACATTAAAACCTAATGTAGGGTATATAGTACTGTATTTCAGATTTATTCTATTTAACATAATATTAATTATAGAGCTAAATGATAGATTACCGTTTTGCAGGAAATAACCATTCATTGGTATTTATTAACCAATTGCTAAACCATTTCAGCGACTTTATTTTTTACGGTTATCTTCGCTCATGACATCTATCAAACGCTTCATCACATCAACTGTATTTACAGTTCTATCAATCGGATTTATTAATGCTGCCAATGGCGATACAACGACTGTCCGTTCTCACCAAGCTGCACATTGGAATTGGTACGGATCCATTGATAATTGGGCAGTTTTTCCGGATTCAGGAACTTCGTACCGTAAAATTAACCTGATTTACACTTTAGGCTGTCCTACCGGCGGCTGCTCCGATTGGGATTATACCACACAGATTTTTATAAAAAAACGTACCGGCCGATACGATTCAACAGCAACCAATTATCCATATTTCTCCGTAAACAGCACCAACCCCGATAGCTTATTATATGCAACCCAAGCAACATACACGTATTTTTATGATTCAATAAATAATTCTACTGACAGTACATTAAATCCTATTTTACAGATATTAATATTTAACGACAATCAAAATCCAAGCGTAATTACCGATACGTTATTCGGTTTCCCGGCCAATTATTACAACTACGTTTATGATTCCTTAGGTATAGTTATCGATTCGGTTTGGGTAAATCCCGACACAACCATTTTCAACAGCTGGACAACGGTTTATAACGTGTACGAGGTCATCGATTATATTCAGATTGCACGCTACATTACGCCGTATGGAGCAAACTTAACATCGGCCTGGTCAAACAAATGGGTGTTCGACATTACAGATTATGCCCCGTTATTGCATGATTCCGTAGAAATCGGTGCGTTTTACAGCGGCTGGTCGGACGGATTTACCGTAACACTTGATTTTGAGTTCATTGAAGGTACGCCTCCACGCACTCCAATTCGGGTTGAGAAGCTTTGGAGTGGCTATTTCCCTTACGGAGATCCTAATAATTCTATTGAAAATTACCTAACGTCGCGAAATGTTCTCATCGGTTCCAATGAACCCAATGCGATTTTACGCGTGGATATTACCGGGCACGGTTTCGGTGGTAATCAAAATTGTGCGGAATTCTGCCCAAAGAACTATCATGTTTATCTGGATCAGACCTATCGATACCAAAAGCTTGTTTGGAAAGCCGATTGCGGATTAAATGCTCTTTATCCGCAACCGGGAACCTGGTTGTATAACCGTGCTAATTGGTGTCCCGGTGACATGGTGTATTGGACCGACCACGAATTGACACCATTTATGACTTTGGGCGATTCGTTAAACATCAACGTGGACATGGATCCGTTTACAAATGTCAACAACAGTAATCCGGGTTACCAGTTTGATGGACAATTAATTACGTTCGGAACACCGAATTTCTCATTGGATGCGGAACTGGTTTCAATATTTGCTCCGAACAACAATCCGAACTACAAGCGTATGAATCCGGTTTGCAAAAGCCCGATCGTGGTTATTCGGAACACCGGCTCTACTCCTTTAACGTCCCTTCAGATCGTTTATGGTGTTGCGGGAGCCGGAACTTCTACGTTTAATTGGGTTGGAAATTTACCTTTTCTCGCTTCCGATACGGTAGTTTTACCGGCACCAAATTGGTTCGGAACATCACCGGTATTTACGGCTACAATCCTAAATCCGAACGGTCAACAAGATCAACTTTTAGACAATAACTCATTGACTGTAAATTATGTAGCGCCTCCGGCTTACACCAATAATATAGTATTCGAAGTGCGTACTAATAATACGGCATGGCAAAATTCATACTGGTTGGAGGACGAAAACGGAAATGTAATTTTCAGTCGCAGCGGTCTTAGCAATGCTACAACCTATCGCGATACGGTTAACCTGAATATTGGTTGTTACATTTTCCGATTACAAGATACAGGTGGAGACGGTCTGAGTTTTTGGGCTAATAATTCCGGAACCGGATATTGCCGAATGAAAAATGGAACTACCGGGATCATTTTCAAGACTTTCCAGGCTGATTTTGGCAGCGAAATCTATCAGGAATTCACTTCAGGGTACAATCTCACCGTGGATGAGCCTGTTGCTGCTCCTCGAGAATTGTTGGTTTATCCGAATCCCGCTGTAGAGCAATTGACTCTTGAATGGAATTCGGATGGTGATCCTTTTTCGGTTGAAATTGTAGATGTGAGCGGCCGAGTTTTGTATTCGGAACAGGTTAATAACAACAACGGTGCTTACCGTAAATCAATTTCACTCGGGGATTTTGCATCGGGATTGTATTTTGTCCGTATTATTGACCGTAAAGGCGTAACGGCACAAAAATTCATCCGTGAATAATTCGAACCTGCAGTATTTCCTGGTTTACAAACCATATGGAATGCTTTCTCAGTATACCCGGGAAGGCGACCACGCCACATTGGCTGAATTATTTAAGTTTCCGCGCGATGTTTATCCTGTTGGAAGACTCGATTCCGATAGTGAAGGTTTACTTATCATTACAAATGACAAAGTTCTGAATAACAGAATTCTAAACCCTGATAAAAAGGTAGAAAAAACCTATTGGGCTCAAGTTGATGGCGCCATAACTTCGGATGCGGTGGAACGATTACAACGCGGTGTTGAAATTCGAACTAAAGGGCAAACATTTACTACTCAACCGGCTAAATGCCAAATCATAGATGCGCCGGATATCGCGGAACGAGTTCCGCCGGTTCGTTTCAGAAAAAACATTCCGACTTCCTGGATTGAACTCAGCATCACGGAAGGTAAAAACAGGCAAGTTCGCCATATGACCGCAGCTGTAGGTTTTCCGACTTTGCGTTTGGTTCGTGTGGGCATTGGTAAGATGAAACGATTAGACCTTTTCCCCGGAGATGTGGTTGAAATCACCGGAATTGAGATCAAAAAAGCCATCGGAATATGAAAAATGCCCCCATTTTGGAGGCATTTTGTTCAATTTCAATGAATTTATTACGCTTTTACTGCTACCGGAAATAACTCTTTCAGTTTAGTAACCGTGTAATCGATTTCCTCTTTCGTATTGTATTTGCTGAAAGAGAAACGCACTGAAGGACGACTCATATCAGTTCCGATTGAACGTAACACATGCGAACCAACATTACTTCCCGAAGAACAAGCACTTCCGGCTGAAGCTGCAATACCGTTAATATCGAGATTAAATACCAACATTTCAGCGTTTTCCGTTGGAGGCAAGCACACGTTTAAAACGGTATACAAAGAATTGCCTTTGGCGTCTCCGTTAAATACTACGCCCGGGATGTGTTTCTCCAATTGTTGGATCATGTAGGTTTTTAAACCTTGAATATGATTCTGGTGAGCGGTCAAATCTCGTTCTGCAATTTCCAGCGCTTTCGCCAAACCGATAATTCCATAAACATTCTCGGTTCCACCACGCATATTGCGCTCCTGCGCACCACCCCAAATTAAAGGTGCTACATGAATGTCACTGTTAATGTAAATGAAACCAATTCCTTTCGGTCCGTGGAATTTGTGAGCCGCACAATTGATAAAATGCACGTTAAGATCCTTTACATTAACGTGGTAATGACCAACAGTCTGCACCGTATCCGAATGGAAAATCGCATCGTATTTCTTGCAGATATCACCCACTTCTTTAATCGGCAGTAAATTCCCGATTTCATTATTGGCGTGCATCAACGAAACAAACGAACGCTCGTTGGTTTTTAAAAGTTCTTCTATATGCTTAAGATCAATATGACCGTTGGGCGTTAATTTAACCAGGCTGAGTTTAACTTCCCCACGTTCTGCCATTGATTCCAGGGTATGCAAAACGGCATGGTGTTCAATGGGTGAAGTAATGGCATGTTTAATTCCAAACTCCTGAATCGAGCACCGAATGGCCATATTATCAGCTTCCGTACCGCCTGAAGTGAAAAACACTTCTGATGGAGAGCAGTTGATTAAACGTGCTACTGTTTTACGGGCTTGTTCAATTGCTGCGCGCGTCTGTCGCCCCCAGGCATGAATGGATGATGGATTCCCGTAATGTTCGGTCATTACAGGTAACATCGCATCCAGCACTTCTTTGTCTAAAGGTGTAGTGGCAGCGTTGTCAAGATAAACTTTCATGTTATTGTTTTAGTGTTGTTGAGCACCGTAAAAATAAGCATTCGACCAATACAGTTCTCTTATTCTGCAGGTTGTTTCTTAATCAGCTCTCTAATATCCTGCATTATTTTTTTTGCAAGATTCTCAGCGGTCGTTTCCGATTCACTTTCCGAATAGATTCGAATAATTGGTTCTGTATTAGATCGACGTAAATGCACCCATTCTTTGTCAAATTCTATTTTCAGTCCGTCAACCTTATTAATCGGATGCTTTTTGTACTTCTTTTCAATACCGCTCAACACTTCATCAACATTAACATCCGCTGTCAATTCAATTTTGTTTTTCGAAATGTGATAATTTGTAAAAGTAGCCCGTAACATGGATGTGCTTTTTCCGAACGTCGCTAAATGACTTAGGAATAACGCTATTCCTGCCAATGCGTCGCGACCGTAATGCAGCTCCGGCACAATAACGCCTCCATTGCCTTCACCACCAATAACGGCATTTACCGACTTCATCATTTCCACCACATTTACTTCTCCTACCGCTGCTGCGCTATGTTTACCACCGTACTTTTCGGTAACATCGCGAAGGGCGCGGGTTGATGATAAGTTGGAAACCGTATTTCCACCTTTATTATGTTTCAGTACGTAGTCGGCAACTGCTACCAATGTGTATTCTTCCCCGAACATATCACCGTCTTCACAAACTAACGCCAAACGGTCAACATCCGGATCAACAACGATTCCCAAATGCGCACGTTCCTTTTTCACCACTTTAGAAATTTCGGTCAGGTGCTCCGGCAAAGGTTCCGGATTGTGAGGAAAATCGCCGGTGGGTTCGCAATACAATTTGTGCACCTGCTGAACACCTAATGCTTCCAACAATTTAGGAACTGCTATTCCCCCACTCGAGTTAACCGCGTCCACCACAATTTTGAAATTCGCAGCTGCAATGGCGTCTTTATTCACCCATTTCATTTTCAAAATTGAGGCGATATGCTTGTCGAGATACGTGTCATCCGTTTTAATCTTTCCCAGTTTAGTAACTTCAGCAAAACGAAAATCTTCACGTTCTGCAACATCTAAAACTGTTTGCCCGTCGTCCGCAGAAATAAATTCGCCTTTTTCGTTCAATAATTTAAGCGCATTCCACTGCTTCGGATTGTGACTCGCAGTTAATATAATTCCACCTGCGGCTTTTTCCATGGGCACAGCCATTTCTACGGTTGGCGTGGTTGATAAACCGACATCGGTAACATTGATTCCCAACCCGATTAATGTCCCGGAAACTAAACGATTGACCATGTCACCTGAAATACGCGCATCACGTCCAACAACAACTGTAAGTGTTGCGCCCGGGGAATGACGCTGTTGCAACCAGGTTCCGTATGCAGCCGTAAACTTTACAACATCCACGGGGCTTAAGCCTTCTCCCGGCTTACCGCCAATTGTACCACGAATACCTGAAATTGATTTTATTAGAGTCACTTGATCTTGTTTTAAAAACGGGACACAAAGTTAAATCCTATGAAATATTTCCCGCAGAACAGCCTTTGAAACATATAAACAGCCAAAATCATGAAATTGGTGATAACTTTGCAACCGGTTACGTCGTTAAGCAGAAGAAATAGCCCGGGTTGACGTTATATTTGTTAAGGACGTATCTGAAATTTATGAGTGAATTAAATGCCCCTCTGGATGTTTTGATACAGCGATTTGAGAAAATGCGGGCTCAGGGGAATTACGGTTTTTTTGAGCAGGAAGAATTAGAAGACATCGCAGACTATTACATCAATCAAAAACAGTTTGTTAAAGCGACGGACGCCTCCGACTTGGGAAGACGCCAATATCCGTTTTCAGCTACATTTTTGGTACTGAAGTCGCATGTCCATATCCTAACGGGTGAAAATCGTATTGCGCTCGACTTGTTAAAACAAGCAGAACAAATGGATTCTTCGTTGGGTGAAATCTTCATGACTCAGGGAAATATTTACGGACAAATGGGGCTTCACGAAAAAGCGATCATTGCTTATCAGAAAGCACTGGATACCGATATTCCAAAGGAAGAAGTGTTTTATTACATCGGTGTTGAGTTCATTAATTCGGGAAGTCCCGATGAAGCAATTCCTTTGTTTAAAAAAGCGCTGGCCATTGATCCGAATCATGAACCTTCGTTAAACGAAATTTCGTTCTGTTTCGAAAATACCGGTGAATTAGAGAAAAGCATTCAGTTTTTTTCGGCACTAAGCGATAAAAGCCCCTATAACTTTAACATTTGGTTCTTCTTAGGTGTTGCATATAGTCGTTCCGGCATGTTCGAAAAAGCTATTGATGCCTACGATTACGCACTGGCCATTAAAGAAGACTTTGCCTCTGCTCTTTTCAATAAAGCTAATGCGCTTTCAGCATTAGGACATTTGGAAGAAGCCATAGCCGGCTATAAAGAAACAGCTAATTACGAAGAACCCAAAGCAGAAACATTCTACTACTTGGGTGAATGTTACGAGCGGCTGAAACAACATGAACCGGCCTTGTTGAATTACAGCAAAGCAACGACGCTTGACCCGGAATACGCAGATGCCTGGTTGGGGCAGGGTGTTGTACTAGATCTATTAGGTCGTTTGCAAGAAGGAATCCATTACATCAAGAAAGCTTTGGCATTGGAACCTCATAATTCAGAGTTTCTATATGTATACGGAGATACGCAAATGAAACTTGGATTCTATGAAGAAGCCGAAGCCGCTTATCGCAAAGTGATGGAACTTGAACCGGACAATCCTTTGATTTGGTTGGACTTGTCGCAGTTGCTGTTTACGCAGCAACAAACCGAAGAAGCACTGGAAATACTTCAGGTTGGCATAAAACACCATCCTGATAACGCCGAATTGAATTACCGCATGTCGGGTTACCTGTTAGCGTTAGGGCGTAAACAAGATGCCATGAGTTATTTGCATTTGGGCTTAAGTCAGGATTATGAAAAACACAATGCCTTGTTTGAGTTCTTGCCGCAACTAAAGGAAAACCCCGGCATTAACGAGGTCATTGAATCTTATCGCAAATAACCTGTTCGTAACATCCTAAGCAGCCATAATCCGCAAAACGAATTGTGCTTACTTTTGTATCGTTAATACCTGAACTATGAACGTTAAGCTTTCCCATATTCCTGAACGCCCTGCACGTCCGCGCAACCATGGATTAACAATGGTAATGGACAAAGGCATCGGAATCAAACAAGCCGAGCTGTATCTGGATGCACTGGCTGATCATATTGATATTATTAAACTGGGCTTTGGTACATCTGTCGTCTCAAAAAACGTTACTGAAAAGGTGAAGTTGTATAAAAGTGCCGGAATGCGCGTTTATTTGGGCGGAACATTATTTGAAGCATTCATTATCCGTAAGAAATTTGATGATTACGTAAAGTTCGCAGAGAAGTTGGGGTTGGATCACGCTGAAGTTTCGGACGGATCGATTGTTATGCCGCATGACGAAAAGTGCAATTATATTTCGAAATTATCGAAGAACTTTACAGTATTATCTGAAGTTGGTTCCAAAGAAGAAGGCATTATCATTCATCCGAATAAATGGACGGCGATGATGCAAAGTGAAATTCAGGCCGGCTCTTGGAAAGTAATTGCTGAAGCACGCGAAAGTGGCACCGTTGGTATTTATCACCGTAACGGTTCGCCACACACCATGCTGATGAATAAAATCATTGCCAAAGTAAAACCCGAAAACATTCTTTGGGAAGCACCTCAGAAATCGCAGCAAGTGTGGTTTATCAAACATTTTGGCGCGAATGTCAATTTGGGTAATATCGGTTTTGATGAGGTTATTCCACTGGAAACATTACGCTTAGGATTGCGCGGAGATACCTTCTTCACCTTCCTTCCCAAAGAATTACAAAATCAACCATAACAATTCATAATCATGAAAGAAGTTACTGTTCAGGAATTAAAAACCATGATGGATAACGGTTCCGATTTTCAACTGATTGATGTACGCGAAACATTCGAGGCGGAGGCTGCAAATATTGGTGGTGAATTAATTCCTATGGGTGAAGTTTTAAGCAACGTAGATAAAATTGCCAAAGACAAACCTGTTGTGGTACATTGCAGAAGTGGTGCGCGTTCTGCTACAATTATTAATGCGCTTCAATCGCAGCATGGTTTCGAAAACCTGCACAATTTAAAAGGCGGCATCATGGCATGGTCACGCGAAATTGATCCATCCATCACCGTTTCGTAAATTATGATTAAGGAATTACTCGATTTTATTCTGCACATCAACGATCACCTGACATCCATGGTTCAGGAATACGGAACGTTGGTATATGCTATTTTATTCCTGATCATATTCGTTGAAACGGGATTAGTAATAATGCCATTTCTTCCGGGAGATTCCCTGCTTTTTGCTGCAGGAGCGCTTTGTGCTAACGAAGCTACAGGGTTAAATATCGTTTACCTTATTGCACTGTTGTTTGTTGCGGCAGTTTTGGGTGATAACACCAATTATTGGATTGGCCGAACACTCGGACTTCGCGTTACTACCATGACCATAGGAAAAAGGCGGATTGTTAAACAGGATTATCTGGATAAAACGCACGCATTTTTTGAAAAATACGGGACTAAAGCCATCATTATGGCCCGATTTGTACCAATTGTGAGAACATTTACTCCTTTTGTTGCAGGCGTAGGCAAAATGACTTACCGCACCAAATTCCTGCCGTATGACGTTGCCGGAGGATTTTTATGGATCGCGTCGATGTCGTTGGCCGGATATTTCCTCGGCACACACGAATGGGTAAAGAAACATTTTGAAGGAGTAGTCATCGCGATTATCATTATTTCCGTAATGCCTATGTTGATTGCGTATTTGCGCCATCGTTTCAGCAAGAAATAAGCTCGTGCGCCAGTTCGGACTCATCGGTTATCCGCTCACCCACTCGTTCAGTAAACGGTATTTTACCGAAAAATTTCAACGTGAATCGATTGTTGGTGCAACATATGAACTGTTTCCGTTAGCACATATTCAGGAATTTCCCGAATTGGTTCATTCGCACCGACAATTAGTCGGACTTAACGTGACGATTCCATATAAGGGAACTGTAATTCCTTTCCTGGACGAATTTGATGCAACTGCGGAAGGAATCGGAGCGGTAAATACCATCCGCATAATTCGGGAAGGAGACCGAGTAAGAATGATTGGTTTTAATACGGATTTCTTCGGATTTCTGAAATCACTAAAACCGTTTTTAACGTTGCATCATGATCGCGCGTTGATTATTGGAACCGGCGGAGGTGCGGCGGCTGTTGCATTCGGACTGAAATCGTTAGGGATTGATGTGTTGTTTACGGGAAGAAAATCTGCTGCAGATAAATCACCTTATTTACCCATTTCAGAAGTAAGTCCGGAATTATTAAGGCACTTCAAATTGATAGTGAACACCACTCCGCTGGGCATGTTTCCTGACGTAGATGGATTTCCGGATATACCCTATTCGTCCATGACTTCAGAACATCTGGTATTTGATTTGGTGTACAATCCCGAATCGACAGTTTTTATGCAGAAAGCCGTCGCATTTGGTGCAACTGCCATGAACGGTTACGATATGCTCCGGTATCAAGCTGAAAAAGCCTGGGAAATCTGGAATAGTTAGTATTGATTTATTTCAACTCCAACAATGAATTAACCGCAGGAGTTCTGGTCACAACGTAACCTTCACCGTATTCAACGCCCGCTTCACGTCCAACAACGCGCATTTTGGCTTTCACAAAATCCATAAAGTCCTGCCCCGAAATTGGAGTTGCGGGCTCAGCAGAATCGGGATTATAGAACTGGGAGGAATACGCCAGAATAGCACGCATCTTCGCATCAATTTCGGCAGTTACATCAACTACAACATCAGGTTTAATAAAACGATCTTGTATGTAATGATAAACCGCTTGAGGCCTCCATGGCTTTTGCTCTTCGCTATTATGATGTGTCTTAATTTTTACCAATCCCGAATAAAATGCGGCATCAGCAATCAATTTACCGGCTTTACCATGATCTGGATGGCGATCGTGTGGTGCATTACACAGAATAATTTCAGGTTGAAATAATCTTATGTAAGTCACTATTTGACGGATGTGTGCTTCATCATAAGTAAAAAAAACGTCGCGCATATTAAGAATAACACGACTACTAACGCCCATAAGTTCAGCAGCAGCAGCAGCTTCTTTCTTGCGTGTTTCCGCGTTACCGCGTGTACCGAGTTCGCCTTCCGACAGATCCAGAATCGCCACTTTTTTCCCGGCTTTGACTTCTTTAATCAACGTGCCGGCACAACTCAATTCCACATCATCCGGATGGATTCCGATAGCAAGAATATCAACTTTCATGGTGCAAAACTAAGTAATATTCTGAGGTCATTAATTCCGTTAACTTTGAATCCAATGAGAACTATTGCGGCTTTGAGTTTTATCGGTATTCTTATACTCGGATCATGTCAGCGTAACGACGAAAATTCGCTTTCAAAAAAGGAAACTGTGGTTCCGGCTGCACCTATTACAGATCTTGGCGCCATTCGTCAAATTATCATACGTAACCAGATTGACATTGGTAAACACATTAACGACGGTCGCGATTCGTCCATGGTGGCAAAATATTATCATACGGATGCGAAATTGTTAGTCGCGGGAGAACCTTTTCTTTCAGGACATGCCAACTTATTTCGCTTTTGGCGCGATGCCACAGCTTCGTTAAAAGGCTTGGAACGCGTCACTGTTTCGTGCGAAGGAAATGATCAGTTAGTATACGAAACAGGCATTGCCACTGCGATTTACGAAGTGAAAGGTAAAAAAACATCAGGCACATATAAATACCTGACGATTTGGAAAAATGTAAACAACACGTGGCTGATTGCAGCCGATACTTGGAACAGCCTTCCGGAAATGCCTGAATAGAGAGGAATTATTTTCCTTCCAGCCAATTTACAATCTTGTCGCAGGTAGGCTTTTCGCGAGGAGAAACATGCCCCACATAATTTCCGTTTTCATCGATCATAAACTTCTGGAAATTCCATGTTACGGCAGCATCTTCTACTCCATTTTCATCTTTTGTTGTCAACCATTTGTAAAACGGGTGTATATCATCGCCTTTAACCGAGATTTTTTCCATCATCTGAAACGTCACATTGTATTCACCGGTACAAAAGGTTTTAATTTCTTTATTACTACCCGGTTCCTGACCGGCGAAGTTGTTAGCGGGAAAGCCCAATATCATAAACTTTCCGTCCTTGCCATACTTGTCGTACAACTTTTGTAACTCAGTGTATTGCGGCGTTAAACCACATTTAGAAGCCACGTTAACAATTAGCACCTTCTTGCCTTTTAATGAAGAGAAATCGTATTCCACACCGTCAATATTTTTTGCTTTAAAATCGTACAATGTTTTACGGGTTGTTTCGCCGTTGAAAGAAAGGGAAAGGAATGTAATTACTAATAGGATTAAAGATCTCATTGCTTTGGTTGTTATGATGGAATAACAAAAATGCATTATTAATGTTTAACTATTGCACTTTCTCCGGTATTACAGGACTCAAACTATTCCGTACTCGTCTTCTTACAATATTTACCTTTGCTTCATGTGGACACGCCAGATCGGTAAATTGGTAAAACGCGAATTGTTGAACGAAACTCGTCAGCAATATGCCGTTTTCGGTATTATCCTGTTCGTTGTGTCCACCATATTTATAGCGCGATTCAGTTTTAAAGCGGTTAAGGACATTCCAACTTGGAATGCGCTTTTTTGGATTATTATGCTGTTTGCCGCAGTTACAGGAATCGCCAGAAGTTTTGCCCAGGAATCGCGGGGAAAGTTATTGTATCTGTACACGGTTGCCGATCCTCGCGCGTTGCTGGTTGCAAAAATGATTTACAATAACATTTCGTTAGTCGCACTTGGACTGGCAGGCATAGCCATCTATGGTTTTCTCATTGAATTTCCGGTTCAAAATGTCGGGTTGTATATACTCGCTATTGTGCTGGGATGTTCCGCATTGGCATCGGGTTTTACGATGATTTCAGCAATTGCCTCGAAAGGAGGAAACAACTTCGCGTTGATGGCTATTTTGGGCTTCCCGGTTTTGCTCCCGGTATTGATGGCAGGAATCCGCTTGTCGAAGTTTGCCGCAGATGGTTTAACAGGCGATGGCGCTTGGCAATATGCAGGATTGTTAATAGCTCTTAACGTCGCTGTCTCGGCACTTGCATACCTATTATTTCCTTACCTTTGGCGCGATTAAATTATTCGCTTAAATGCTGAGGAACTGGTGGAAATTTTTGGGTGTGCTGTTATTAGCATACAGCATTTATGCAGGATTAGCAACGCCTTTGGCTCCGGGAATTATTTCCGCAAAATCTTCTGCAACCTACACCTCTGATTCCACGTTCACCGTTACCGTTTTCGGTTACAATACCCGTTTCCAAACCGAACAATCGGGCCTTCATGCATGGTTAATGAACAACGACAAGCCGGTGTGCGCAATTCGAGTGGAAGTTATCGATGAAACACACGCCGTTCTCCATTTTCCTCCGGTCGCTCCAATAAAAGATCCGCTATTCACGTTGAAGATGCACAGCACAGGCGATGGTTTACTCGTAATGGAAAATGCCATTTGGACAGCAGATACAGTTACTGCGGGATTAACTCAAGTGTGCCAACCGAAAGTGGCATCCGAGGATCAAAACTATCATGCTTATCCGTTTCGGTATATTTTGTACGAGTCGATCCGAAACCTGTTTCTGCATGTTCCGATGTGGTTTGCTATGATCGCTTTATTGTCATGGTCATTGTATAACAACTTCAGATATTTGCGCGGTTTTAATATCAATTACGATCATCGTGCACACGAATCGGTTAAAGTGGCATTGGTTTTCGGAATGCTTGGTCTAATTACCGGATCTATTTGGGCACGCAGCACTTGGGGCGCATGGTGGGTTGATGATACAAAACTGAATGGCACAGCCATTACAATGCTTTCGTATCTGGCTTATCTCGTTTTGCGCAATAGTATTGAAGATGAACAAAAGCGTGCTCGTGTTTCTTCCATATATAGCATTTTCGCTTACGTGATGATGTTGGTTTTAATCGGATTATTGCCACGCCTTAACGACTCCTTACACCCCGGCAATGGCGGAAATCCGGCATTCAGCAACTACGATTTGGACAATACCATGCGACCTGTTTTTTATGCAGCAGTATTGGGATGGATTATTATCGGAATCTGGATCAGCGGAATTCGTTATCGCATGCGTAAACTAAAAGAAGCGCACACATGAAAAAATTAGCACTGCTTGTTATACTACTGATTTCATTTACCGGAACAGCTTTTTCACAAAGCAGCATGGATGAAGAGATCTTTAAAACATTGCGCGGTAACGCGTCCATGAATGTCGTGATTGTAGTTGCCATGCTGATTCTGGCAGGAATATTTTTCTATTTATTCCGTCTGGATCGCAAACTCAATAAGTTGGAGCAAGAAGTTAATGAAGGGAAGAAATCATGAAGAAGACGCACATCATTGCTATTGTAATTATTGCGGTTGCCATTGCCAGCATGTTTACCATGTTGAACAACTCCAGTACCTATTCTGATTTCGAAGACGCGAAAGATGCTAACCCGGAAGAGAGTGTTCATATTGCCGGAACGTTGGTTCGCGAAAAAGCCATGGAGTATCGTCCTGAATTGGATCCCAATAAATTCACGTTCTACATGGCCGATCAAAAAGGCAATCAGCAAAAGGTGGTATTATTAAAATCAAAACCTCAGGACTTTGAACGTTCGCAGCAGGTTGTGATCATCGGTAAAATGAAAGGCGATCATTTTGAAGCTAAAGATGTTTTGATGAAGTGTCCGTCGAAATACAATGACGGTAAGAATACTGTTGCAAATCCTTAAAGGAATTAACGCTTACAAGTTTTATGAAAAGTATCGACTACATCGGAGAGCAGGCATGGTGGGGACAATTAGGTCATGCTTTAGTAATTGTCGCATTTGTTACAGCGTTTTTCTCGGCATTAATCAACTATTTCCGAACTAAAAGTCCGGAGCACAATGAGACCTGGAAAGGTACGGCGCGTCTCTTTTTTAATATTCATGCTTTAGCTGTTGTTGGCATTTTCCTGACACTGTTGCTGATGCTGATTAATCATCGCTTCGAATACCAATATGTGTGGCAGCATTCGAAACGGGATCTTTCGATGAATTATATCCTGGCCTGTTTATGGGAAGGTCAGGAAGGCAGCACATTACTTTGGTTGCTATGGCACAGTGTGATCGGGTTGGTATTGATGCGGACAGCAAAAGATTGGGAAGCTCCTGTGCTCAGCGTATTATCGATGGTTCAGGTCTTTCTTGCCATGATGCTTCTGGGTTTGTATATCGGCGATACGCATATTGGCGCTTCACCATTTACATTGATTCGGGAGCGGGAAGAAAATATCGGATTACCATGGACACAACTTGCTGATTATTTACAGCGCGTTCCCATGTTTAAAGACGGGCGCGGATTAAATCCATTACTACAAAACTATTGGATGACCATCCATCCTCCTACGCTGTTTCTGGGATTTGCGTTGGTAACTGTTCCATTTGCTTTTGCGGTTGGAGCATTATTAACCAATCGTTTATACGATTGGCAGAAACCCGCATTGCCATGGACATTTGCAGGAGTTGCTATTTTGGGAACCGGCATTTTGATGGGTGGTGCATGGGCATACGAATCATTAAGTTTCGGCGGATTCTGGGCTTGGGATCCTGTTGAAAACGCATCACTGGTGCCGTGGTTAACATTGGTTGGAGCTGCCCACGTGATGCTGATTTATCGTATTAAAGGGCAATCGCTGTACACGACATTTTTTCTTACCGTCATTTCTTTTCTGCTGATCGTTTACTCCACATTTCTTACGAAAAGTGGTGTCCTAAGTGAAACGAGCGTTCACGCATTTACGGAAGACGGCCTCAATCAGGAGCTCGTATTGTTCATGGGATTTTTCCTGTGGTTTTCTATCGTATTAATGGCTAAGAAAAATTGGTTACGATGGGCGTACACCGGTGTTACAGTTTTGGTGTTGATCATGTTTATTCAAAACATGGTTGCTGTAGGTATGTTAATTTTACTGTTGACATCCATAACCGCGCTTATTATCGGTCATCGTTACTTCCCGAAAGAAGACAGGGAAGAAGAACTGTGGTCGAGGGAATTTTGGATGTTTATAGGAGCAATAGTTATGCTGGTGGCATCCTTTCAAATCATATTTTACACGTCGTCTCCGGTCGTAAACAAATTTTTGCGAATTGATTTCTTACACAACTTTTTTGTTTCCATACACGAATCGCTGGGATGGAAATGGTTGAATACCTTGGCTGAAGCACGCATTGCACCTGATGAAAACGTAGTGTATTTCTATAACAAGTGGCAAATTCCATTCGCGGTTTTAGTTACGGTTCTTATTGCAGTAACGCAGTTTTTCAAATACAAAAAAACCGACACGAAGCAATTACGTAAACAACTCTTCTGGCCTTTTGTGTTGGCGTTATTTGTTTCGGGAGTTTTATCTGCCATTATATATTTCAATGAATCCTTCGGGACATTGACAGCAAATAAGCAACGCATCATCTTGATGAGTTCTGTTTTATTTTTCTCTACCGTATTTGCTGTGTTGGCAAATGGCAGCTATTGGCTAAGTATTTTAAAAGGTAAGATTAAAAGTGCGGGTGCCAGTATCGCGCATATTGGTTTTGGCTTGTTACTGTTAGGTGCATTGATCAGCACATCGAAGAAAGACACAATTTCTCAAAACACTTCCGAAACCGATGTCACTTCCATTGCGCAAGAAGGCAATAACGCCGAGAATATTTATTTACGCAAAGGAGATACTTTACCCATGGGTGAATATCTGGTTACCTACAGTAATCGCAGTCGTGAAATAAAAGACGGAACACCTTACGTTTACTTTGCGGTAGATTTTCTGAAACCACAAGAAACCGGAATGGCGGAATATCAATTCACGTTACGTCCGTTTATTCAGCTTAACCCGATGATGGGTAATGCGGCAGAACCGGACACCAGACATTTTTTACATAAGGACATTTATACATTTATCAAATTCGTACCGATGACTTCATTGGAGGATTCGGCTTCTTCCTCCGGTGATCAATTTGACGATCCAAAGAATTACACCATCGCCGTTGGAGATACGATTGCAGCTAACAGTAGTATTGCAATTTTGGACAGCGTGCGCAAGGTAAGCGAGTCACATGCGTTGTATAAATCGGAAGAAATTGGAGTAAGTGCACATTTTACGGTTATTGACAACAACATGCAACGCAGCAATCTTGTTGCTTATTATTTTGTAAATACCACAACCGGAAGCACTTCACAACTCGACGCCAAAGATCCAAATACAGGTCTGAAACTTACCTTCTGGAAAGTGCGTCCTGAGAATGGAAAGATTGATGTTTACATGGCCGAATTGTTGTCGAAGAAAAGTGATTTCATTGTTATGGAAGCTTCCGTTTTTCCGGCAATCAATATTTTGTGGATTGGCTGTTTGGTCATGATTATTGGTACATTCATCGCGTTGCGCGAGCGCATTCGCAGGAATTAAATCAAATCCGGAAACATGAGTACTTCAAAAATTCATGGACTTCGAGTATGTCTGCTTGGCTCCGGCAATGTTGCAACTCGTCTAGGTATCGCGTTAAAGCATGCAGGTTCCGAAATTTTGATGGTGTACTCTCCTACCCGAAAAAATGCAGAAAAGCTTGGCAAGTTATTGGGTGCATCGGCGATTGACAATTTGCACAACTTACCGGATGATGTTGACGTATTCATCATTTGTACAAAAGACGATGCAATAGCGCCTATTGCCCGATACTTGAGAAAAAAAAACGCCTGTGTTATTCATACAGCCGGAAGCGTAAATATGGATGTACTGCGCTCCTGTAAATGGCATGGCATATTGTATCCGGTGCAAACATTTTCGGCTCAGCGGGAAGTTGATTTTGGTGCGATACCGATGCTGATTGAAGCGAACGGTTCGAAGTCCAAAACAGTTATTCGCAAAATTGCATCTTCATTATCCGGCAAGGTATATTGGATGAATTCAAAGCAACGACTTCATGTGCACCTGGCTGCAGTTTATGCCAACAATTTTGTGAATTATATGTACCAGGCAGCAGGAAAAATTTTGGAGGCACAGGACATTCCTTTCGACATACTTCAGCCATTAATAGAAGAAACGGCGAATAAAGTAAAGAAGCTCTCCCCTGCCGATGCACAAACAGGTCCTGCCGTTCGTAACGATCAGCGGATTCAGAAAATTCACAATGTTGCTTTGAAACCATCACCGCGGTTACGAAAATTATACAAGGAAATTTCTCAAGCTATATATTTAGAGGCCTCAGGCCGAAAGTAAGATGGTGAACTTTAAACAACGACTTACTGCTGTTAAGGCTGTGCTGTTTGATATAGATGGTGTATTAACTGATGGACGCCGAAGAAATTCTCAGGGAACGATTCCTGAAACTCGGAATTCATAATGTAATCCTGAACTGTAACGATAAATTAGCAGCTTACGATGAACTAAAATCTTCGTACGGTATATCTGACTCTGAAGTGCTTTTTATGGGCGATGATTTACCCGATCTTGAAGTAATGCGAACTGTTGGAATTCCCGTATGCCCGGATGATGCAGTTCATGAAATACGTGCTGTGAGTATTTACATTTCGCCGAATAATGGTGGCGAAGGTTGTGTTCGGGATATAATTGAGCAAGTATTAAGAGCGCAAGGAAAATGGAAAATTTAATGCGCTCCGTTTCGCTTTCGTAAAATCCATTCTACAGTCCATAAAGTAACCGCGATTAGTAATATCCACCAGAAGTCGATTAAATCGGTCAATTTTCTGGAATAGTAAATCACAGGACGAACGTCTTCACGGGCATTCAATCGTTTAGCCAACTGACTAATTTCTTTAGGATAAATCATCTCACCATTGTGTTCTTTGGCCAATTGATAAAGAATACGATGGTTCGCGGTGGTAGATGTAATTTCAGCTACCAGGGGTGTTACGGTAAATTGCCCTTCAGCAGTATGAGCTTTATTGTTTTGTTTGGTTCTGGCAACATAGCGATATTCACCCGGGGCCATCATACCGATATCCAGGCGATAGGCACTTCCTGATTTCGAAAACGTGTATGGAAAGCGTTGTCCTGTGCCGTTAATAATTTCTATCGTCACATCTTCTGTGTTTACTGCTTCATAACTCGCATTGTAAACTTCAGCATCAATTATTACAGGTTCATTCTCTTCGTAAAAGGATTGGGCATTAACACGGAAAAAACTTTTGTTTTCACGAACCGCCAAATATTGTATGGTTTTACTCACCAATTCAGAAAATAAATCTGCATTCCCCTTAGCGGCGTAATCCGCAAGCTTCCATTTCCAAATACCTTCGCCTATCATTACCGCCGACTTCACTCCTTCTTTTTCGCTGAACAACATAAACGGAAAATCGGTTTTTAACGCTCCTATTTTTTGCTTCAGAAAAATTCTTGCTCCCGGGGCTGTTGGGAAATTCCCGAAAGGAACTGCTATGGCCGGCCATTTGGAAATCCCTTGTTGCAATTCCGGAGAAAGCGTGAATAGTCCGAATGTTGGTTCAGTAACACCTTCTACATCATTGGCTTTACCGGAGCGAGATTCAATTGTCACACCCAATTTTCGATTGTTGATCTGATTGTAGCGCAACTGATTGCCGGTTATGTACCAAACAGGAATTCGTGCATTGTCAATCTTACTCATTAAATCATCTGCTGCTGCTGACTCAGAAGGAATTCCATGAAGTATCACTACATTATATTCTGCCGGACTTCCTTTAAAATCGTCAGCAACAAATGTTTCCACCTGATAATTATCATTGAGCTCAATGGTGTTTTTCAATGCACTGACATCAGGATGCGGAGCGTCGGAAACAATCAGCACTTTCTGGCGGGCATCCAATACATCAACATAAAAGTTTGAAGTATTATTTAAAACATTTCTCTCCCCATCAATTACACTCAACGCTACGGTATATTTTTGCAAACCGACAACATCTGCGCTTAACTCTGCAGGCACTGTCATTACGAAAGGATCTTCCCTAATTTCGATCTTTTGAGAAAACAACACTCGAGAACCTTTACTGATAGTGGCGACCGTTGATTTTCCTTTACAACGATCTGCTTTGATAACCAACTCAACCGGGAACGTATTGCCCAAAAATGCGAGTTTATTGTGCACCACTTTTTCCAGAATCAAATCCTGGTAAACGGTAGTATCTCCCAAAGCAATTGTAAATACAGGCGATTTTATTGGCGTAGAAGCATAAACAGGATTTAATCCCCGATTGTAAATACCGTCGCCGGCAACAACAACAGCGCCCAAATTACGCCCCGCGTAACGAGCTTCCAGTTCACGAAATAATTCCCCGTAATCGGTTTGTTTATCCCTGAATTGTCCTGTAAAATTTTCGCGGAAGTGATCGCCAAAACTATACGTCCGTACTTCGTAATTATCGCCAAGTACTTCTTGTAGCTGCTCCAGTTGTTTCAGATATTCTGTTTTGTAGAACACAGAATCTTTATTCAACACTACTGACGCAGAGAAATCTTGAGCAATAACCACCACCGGCTTTTCGACCTTTCTGAATTCCGTGTTTAGGACGGGTTCCAACAAAAGAGAAGAAATCAGGAACAACGCCACAAAACGTAAAGATCCCAGCAAAACAATCATTCGTTTGCTGAGATCTTTGAGTTTGGAATTTCTATAATACAGCAACATCGTTCCACCTGCCGCAAAAACGACACACAGTACTAAGAACCATGGAGATGATTCTGTAACGATGCTTGCCTTCAAACGATTAAAAAATTAGGTCAACATGCCACCGCAAACATTCAACACCTGGCCGGTAATGTATCCGGACAAATCACTCGCAAGAAACAAGCAAGCGTTGGCCACATCTTCCGGCGATCCGCCGCGTTTCAGAGGGATTCCTTCGCGCCACTGCTCCACTACCTTTTGATCCAGAGCACCCGTCATTTCTGTTTCAATAAATCCTGGAGCAATTACATTGCAACGAATATTTCGAGAACCTAATTCCAAAGCAACTGATTTTGAAAACCCAATAATACCTGCTTTAGAAGCCGCATAATTCGCCTGACCCGCATTTCCTTTCACACCAACTACAGAACTCATGTTGATAATAGATCCGCTGCGCTGTTTCAACATCGGGCGTTGCACCGCTTTTGTTAAGTTGAACACAGACTTTAAATTCGCGTTAATCACTTCATCCCATTGTTGTTCGCTCATGCGCATCAGTAATGTGTCACGCGTAATACCGGCGTTGTTAATCAGAATGTCAATCGTTCCGAAATCGGCCACAACAGCAGTTACCAGTTCATCAGCGGCTTTGAAATCGGCAGCATCCGAGCGATAACCTTTTGCATTAACACCAAATGCTTTCAATTCGTTCTCTAATTCCAAACCCTTCTCTACAGAAGAAAGATAAGTGAAAGCAACGTTAGCTCCGTGACGGGCAAAAAGAACTGCAATACCGCGACCAATGCCGCGAGATGCTCCGGTGACCAGAACAACTTTTCCGGTTAATAATTGAGTCATAGGTTAATTTTTGTTGAAGGTTCAAATATACACATTACGCAACTGACAGGATGACGCAAACTGTGCAGTTTTGACGGATTTATACACTTGGTGCAACGTTTGTACTAACTTTCGTAATTATAAACTTTAAGATATGTTTTTCGATCCTTTGTATTTGATTTTGATGGGCGCTATGATGCTGATTGGATTTGCTGTTCAGGCAAGACTTAAAAGTGTTATCAATAAAGCGTTAACTGTTCCATTGCGTAATGGAATGACCGGTAAGCAAGTTGCCGAGCGTATGCTGCGTGATCATGGCATTAGTGATGTTCGGGTAATTTCGGTGGAAGGTCGACTTACTGACCATTATAACCCTAAGGATAAAACGGTCAACCTGAGCAATGATGTATTTCACGGTGTATCTGCGGCATCTGCGGCAGTTGCAGCTCACGAGGTTGGTCACGCTGTTCAACATGCCACCGCTTACCGTTGGTTACAAATGCGTTCTGTATTGGTACCTGCTGTAAACGTTGCAAATACATTGATGAATTTTTTGTTCATTGGTATGGCTTTTCTTGCGTTCTCATTCGAAATGTATAATCAGGCATTGGTATTAATTATAATTGCGCAAGCAGCAATTACACTTTTTACTTTAATTACACTGCCGGTTGAAATTGATGCCAGCAAACGAGCTTTGGTGTGGCTTGATGGAGCGGGCTTAACTTATGGGGAAGAACATGAACAGGCAAAGTCTGCATTGCGCTGGGCAGGAATGACATATATCGTTGCCGCATTAGCAGCTACAGTTCAACTTTTATATTTCATTCTTCAATTTATGGGGCGTCGGGATGACTAATTTAACAGTATTCAGGCTATTCATAAATAAAAAATAAGCACATTTGCACTGTTCTGCCGCTAGGCAGAACAACACAGAAGGGCGGCGCTTTTGGGGTTAAGCGTTGCCCTTCGCTTTTTTAGTATGTTAGCATACATCTGTATTTGATTTTCTATTTTCGTTTCAAATACAGCTAATGAAAAGAAAGATTTCCTTCCGCGAAAAAATCCGATATCGTTTTGATAATACACTTTCAGCCGGCCCGATTGCAATAATAGGTTGGTTGGCTATAGTATCGTGTATCATAGTAATCGTAGCTGCCGGAATCATAACCGCGCTTCATATCCCATCAGATCCGGAAACAGGTACGGAATGGTCGTTTATTGAAGCCGTATGGAATAATTTTATGCGCGCAATTGATGCCGGTAATCTTGCAGGAGATAATGGATGGGGATTACGTGCAATAACCTTCGTTGTAACAGTTGGCGGAATATTTATCGTAAGTACGCTTATTGGTACCATAACGAGTGGTATGGAATCGAAAATTGAGGAATTGCGAAAAGGACGTTCGCGGGTTCTGGAGTCCAATCATACGTTGATATTGGGATGGTCACCAAAAATATTTACCATTCTTTCCGAATTGATAATTGCCAACGAAAGCGAACGCAAGGCTAAGATCGTTATCATGGCAGATATGGATAAAGTGGAGATGGAAGATGAAATTCGATCGAAGCTGCCGGATACAAAATCGACCAAAATTATTTGCAGAACAGGCAGTCCATTGGATCTGGATGATCTGGAGGTGGTAAACCCACACGAAGCAAAATCTATTATTATCATCAGTCCTGAGCAGGCTGAACATCCGGATATTTATACTATTAAGGCGGTACTTGCAATTACGAACAATCCTAACCGAAAGAAAGAAAAGTATCACATTGTTGCGGAATTACAGGATGAGAAAAATCGCGAAGCCGCTGAATTGGTTGGTGGAGATGAAACCACACTTGTGCTTTCTGCTGATCTTATCGCACGCGTAACAGCACAAACTTGCCGTCAGGCCGGGCTTAGCGTGGTTTATACAGAGTTGTTAGATTTTGATGGTGCCGAAATTTATTTTAAACACGATAAAGTTTTGACCGGCAAAAGCTACCGCGAAGTAGCAAACTCTTTTGAAAGCAGTACCGTTATTGGAATTTATACCGGTGAACAGCAAGTATTGATTAATCCACAATCGGATTACATTTTAAAGTCCGATGATCAGGTTATCGCAATTGCGGAAGACGACTCCACACTGAAAATAGACGGACAAGTAGATCCCGTTATTCAGACTGAGCATGTGACCCAAGGAACCAAACCTATATCTGAACCGGAACATACTCTAATTCTGGGCTGGAACAGCAAAGGAAAATCTATAGTTGAGGAGCTGGATAATTATGTAGCAAACGGTTCAACGGTTACAGTAGTAACTCCTAATGAAGAGCATGAAAGTGAAATAGCAGAATTACCGGCGTCATTGAATAGACAACAGTTGAAGTTCATTCAGCAATCCTTTACGCAAAGGGCTACCATTGAAAGTCTGAATATTATGCAATACAGTCACATTATAGTTTTGTGTAATGACAAAGCTGAAGTTCAGGAAGCGGATGCGGAAGTATTAATTACACTGTTACACATACGTCATATCGGCGAACAAACCGGACATGATTTTAGTATTGTCAGTGAGATGCGAGATAGTCGCAACCGAGCTTTAGCAGAAGTTGCAAAGGCCGATGACTTCATTGTAAGCAACAAATTGGCCAGTTTAATGATTTCTCAGATTTCGGAAAACAAACATTTATCTCGAGTTTTTTCGGAACTATTCAAATCTGAAGGATCAGAAATATATATTCGCCCGGTTACTGATTACGTAAATGCCGGAGTTCCTGTATCATTTTATACGGTGCTTCATGCAGCATTATCGCGTGGAGAAACAGCAATTGGGCATCGTCTTGCGCGTTATTCAAGTGATGCGAATAAAGGTTATGGAATCAATGTAAATCCTATCAAATCTGCTCTAACAACCTATAGCGAAGAAGACATGATTATTGTGTTGGCAGAAGATTAAGAAAAAAGATTTTATACCATATGGTATAATACCACAAGGTGTAAAATATTATAAATTGGTTGCAACGCTTAAAGTTGTATTACAGACCAAGATATACCAATAAAAAGCCCGCTTCGGTGTGCTTCGCGGGCTTTGAACGCTCATTCCGGTCAGGTATGTGGTGAGCGTGTTAGTTCTTTAATGGAAAATCCATCTGCAATTCAGGCACGTAGGATGATTTGTCCAAAATACCAATTTGTTTCGTTACCGGCGCATAACCATCTGCTTCAATTACCAGATCGTAATTGCCCGGAGGTAAAATTACTACGAAGCGCCCTGTATTTCCGTTAGGCACATAATTGCCTACCAACTCATTGGTTTTCTTATCGTATGCTGTTAAGAATACTGAATTAAACGCCGGTTTAGAACTTCCTTCAAACTTAATTTCGCCCGTTATAACGGTATATCTGGGCTCAACATCATTAAATGTAACACGGTAAATATCGAGGTCACCCATACTGTCTTCGCGCTTCGCAGCCAAATAACCGTAACGACCATTTTCAGAAATTCTGAAATTGGAATTGTCCTCCGGCGTATTAATCGGGAATCCAAGATTTCTAGCGCCATTGAAGCTATTCGAAGCTTCCTCCCACTCGCTCTTAAAAATATCGTAGCCACCCATGCTGCTGTGTCCTTTTGAACTGAAGTACAACGTTTTTTCGTCGGGTGACAAACTCGGAAAATCCTCGTCAAACGGCGAATTCACCTGCGTTCCTAAATTAACGGCAGGTCCAAACTTTCCGTTAGGCAAACGCTTACTTAAATACAAATCCATACCGCCTAACCCACCGGGTCTGTTACTGGCGAAGTACACCGTATTGCCGTCATTGGTAATACAAGCTGCAATTTCAAAACCTTTACTGGAATTGATATTTTCGTCGAGTTTAACCGGTTTTTTATAAATATTCCTCTGCTTGTCATATTCTGCAATGTAGATATCGTTAATACCTGTTTCATTATCATAATACAACACCATGTAATTACCATTGGCACTCATACCAACAACTTCTACATTCCCGGATGCAGAACTGACGGGATTACCGATATTCCTTGATTTCGTAAAACCACCATCCATTACGCGAGAGATATAAACCGCAGAATAATACGATCCATCATCACGACGCAAATTACCGCCATCGGAACGTTTTGTATTATAAACCATAAACGATTCATCCGTTGTAATAAACGGATAATACTCCGGAAACTGCGTATTTACTGAACTTCCCAAATTTTCAAATGTCACATTTAACGGATATTTCATCAACTCTTTCGCATTATAACAGTTCTGGATCTCACGATCTACGTCAGCGAGATTTTCAGGAGTTCCTTTACCAATGCGTTTGAAGTCGTTATAGCAACGCAATGCATCATCAAAGCGATAAGCAAAGTGATAAGTACGACCTAATAAAAACATCGCATCGGGTTCGTATTTCGGCTGACGTGTAACAAGTTCCAGATATGGGATTGCTTTTGCCTTATTGATATTGGTATTCAGATAACAAATTCCGATGCGATAATTGTATTCCACGTTACGATTATCATCTTCCAGCAAATCGAGATAAGCCGTTAACGCCTCTTCGTAGTTCTCCTTTTTGAATTTTTCTTCGGCAAGTTTTCTATCGGCATCAGCATCGTCTTGAGCAAACAAATTGATCGCGGTCAACATCACACCTAAGGCAAGAAAATTTCGGATTATCATAGCTTTTGTTTTAAGGCTGCAAAGGTAGGTAATGAAGTCTTCCTTTCGACGAAACACAAGAATACATCGACAAAATTACGGCAACAGAATTCTTCGCTCTTGACCTAAATCGTTTTCGATCAGTATTGACACCGGATAACGTTGAGCTTCAATTTCAGACATGAACCACTTGCGCCCAAACGGAACCAATAAAAGCAATCCTTCATCATTGCCCAAAGCCGTAAAGGTTTCGGAATTTTCTTGTCTCGTAAATCCGCTCACGCCGTGGGTTGCGGAAATCCATTCCGAAAAAAGCATAACATCATCTACACCAATTCCAATTTCGCTAACGCCTAGCACAGCATTTGCAGAAAAACGTGGTGAATTGCGCGCAGGGGCAATCGCAGCTCTTGCAATAAATTCTACAATGTTTCCACTTCCGGCATCCGGAATATCATTGCAAAAGATGGAACGCGCTTTCCATGCTGGAAATTCCACAACACCGTCACGTGCATCTTTACCATCAAGAATTGGAACACCTTTGGAATTCAACCACAGTTGGGCATCGGGCAATTGGTCGGGACGAATGTTAAATGCAAAGTGATAAGCCGCATCATTGGGACCGGGAACAAAATTCACCCGTGTATATCCTGCCTGAAACGATAGTCCGTCTGTTTCCCCAACAACAGGAATTTCAGGGAATCCGAGTAACTCACAATAAAACGATTTCATTTCCGAGATAGCACCGGAAGCTAATGTGAGTTCTTTAATTTTCATGTGGTTTAATTTTTATCAGCGTACATGATTTTGCCCGGATTTAATATGTTATTTGGGTCGAACACATTTTTAATTCCTTTCATAAGATTGATGCGCGTGCTATCCACCGCGATCGGCAAATAAGGTTGTTGCACTAAACCAATACCGTGTTCACCCGAAATCGTTCCGCCCAATTTCACGCACAATTCAAATATTTCACGAATGCCTTTGGGTAATTCATTTTCCCAGGAATGTACATCCAAATCACCGCGTATAATATTGACATGCATATTTCCATCACCGGCGTGTCCGTAACAAACGGATTTAAACCCATACCGTGCACCAATTTCTTTAACACCTTTCAGCAGAGCAGGCAATTCGGCACGTGGCACAACAGTATCCTCTTCTTTGTAAACACTATTCGCTTTCACTGCTTCAGCTACTTTGCGGCGCATTTTCCACAGCATGTCTTTTTGATCGGCACTTTCGGCAAACAACAACTCTCCTGCTTCATATTGCTCCATAACGGTAGCTATACGCTCCATTTCTTTCATCAAAACTTCGGATTCGTTTCCGTCTACTTCAATTAATAAATGCGCCTGAACATCATCCGTAACAGTGACATTAATATCATCGTGAAAACGCATCACCCAATCGATGGCATCACGCTCCATAAATTCTAATGCAGATGGTGTCATTCCTGCGCGAAACACAGCACTCACGGCTTCACAAGCTTTCTCAGCACTACTGAACGGCGCGAGCATCAACAAACTGTGCTGTGGCATTGGTATTAATCGAAACACAATTGCCGTGATAATGCCTAAGGTGCCTTCACTGCCGATCATAAGGTGAGTTAGGTTGTAGCCGGTAGAATATTTGAGCACATTGGCTCCTGTCCAAATAATTTCTCCTGTTGGTAAAACCACTTGCATGTTCAACACATAATCGCGTGTGGTGCCGTATTTCACTGCTTTAGGACCGCCCGAGCTATGCGCTAAATTACCACCCAAAAAACAGCTTCCTTTGGATGCGGGATCAGGAGGATAAAACAAGTTTTTCTCTTTTACCGCATGCTGAAATTCTTCATTTATTACTCCGGGCTGAACCGTGGCTTGCAAATTCCGCTCATCAATATTTAGAATGCGATTGAAGCGTTCCATGCTGATCACAATTCCTCCGAATACAGGAAGCGCTCCACCACTTAATCCTGTTCCTGCGCCTCGCGGAGTAACCGGAATTCGATGCGCATTAGCCAATTTCAGAATTTCACTTATTTGTTCCGGTGTTTGAGGTTTAACAGCAACTGCCGGTTTAAACACTAAATCTTCGGTTTCATCACTGGAATAATTCAACAAGCGTTCTTCATCCACAATCACATTTTCTTTACCACAAATTTGTGTTAATGCTGAAATGATATCCGGAGTTACCGTGCCGTAAGAATTCATACCGTTTGTACTGTTTTTTATCCTCCCATACCGCTTCTATTCAGGTATTGTTCAGATTACGTATTTTCACCAAAATTAAAGGAATATCACATGAATAGAACTCATCGCCTGATTTTACTGATCGCAATTTTTATTGGTACCGCAGGGCCTTTCATTGCTCAGAACAACATTACGCTGGAAGATATTTACGTTAAACGAACCTTCCGGCAGGAAATGGTTTTTGGCTTTAACTGGTCTAATGACGGACAGCGTTACATGATGTTTGATGCTGACGAAGATGGCAATCAGGGATTGTATTATTTCTCTGCGGCAACGGGAAAACGGGAGAAATCTATTTTCATGATGCATGAACTTACTCCGCAAGGTGGCGGAAAACCAATCGAATTGGAAAATTTCACCTTTAGCCCGAACGAGCAATTGGTGATGATTTCAACAGGAACTGAAAAGATTTATCGCTACTCCACAACAGAAGAAAATTACATTTTCGATTTGAAGACACGTCAGTTAAAGCCGTTATCCAAAGGCGGGAAACAACGTCTGGCTCAGTTTTCCCCGGATTCAAAACAGGTTGCATTTGTTCGTGATAACAACATTTTCGTGACAGACATTGCCACCGGTAAAGAAACTCAAATCACGTTTGACGGTGAATGGAACAAAATCATTAACGGTGGAACGGATTGGGTGTATGAGGAAGAATTTGCTTTGCCTAACGGTATTTATTGGTCGCCGGACAGCAAGAAAGTGGCATATTACCGCTTTGATGAATCGCGGGTAAAGGAATTTCAAATGACGATGTACAACACCGGTTTATATCCGGAACCATACACGTTTAAATATCCGAAAGCCGGCGAAGAAAATTCTATCGTGAGCATTCATATTTACGATGTAACGTCGGGAAAAACTACAACCGTTGATGTTGGTCCGGAAAAAGACCAGTACATCCCACGCATCATGTGGACACGCAATCCGAATCAGTTGTGCGTGTATAGAATGAATCGTTTGCAAAACAAGTTGGACTTGTTACTCGCCAATGCAGCTGACGGGAAATCCAATTTGATCATGACGGAAACAAGTCCGCAGTACATAGAAGTACACGACCACATGACTTTTCTGAAGGACGGTAATTCGTTTGTGTGGAGCTCGGATCGAGATGGACATACTCATCTGTATGTGTTCACTTTCGATGGTATGATGAAATACCAGTTAACCAAAGGCGATTATGATGTGATCAGCGTTTACGGTGTTGATGAAAATACGGATCAGATTTATTATCAGTCCAACAAAGAAGGTGTTACACAACGTCACGTCTACAGCGTTAAACTGAGCGGTTCCCAAGAAAAGAAATTGGTAACACGTCCCGGAAACAATTCGGCCAATTTTGGAACCGGCATGAAGTATTTTATCAATACACATTCTTCTGCCAACACTCCGGCATTTATCACTTTGCACAACGGCACCGGTAAAGAAGTTCGCGTGCTGAAGACGAATCAGAAATTGCAGGAAACCGTTCAACAATTCGGATTCAGCAAAAAGGAGTTTTTTACTTTCAAAAACCGCGACGGTATTGAATTACACGGATGGATGATCAAACCGGCAAAAATTGATCCGGCGAAAAAATATCCGGTTCTGATGCATGTATATGGAGGTCCCGGACACAATACAGTTGTTGATCAATGGGATCGTGATCTGGCGTGGCATCAAATGTTGGCTCAGAAAGGATACATTGTTGTTTCTGTAGACAATCGTGGTACAGAATATCGCGGTACTGCTTTCAAAAAAGCGACGTACGGAAAGATGGGAGAATTAGAGAGTGCGGACCAGATTGATGCCGCAAAACATTTGGGCTCATTACCATTTGTAGACAGTAAACGTATCGGTATTCAGGGGTGGAGTTACGGAGGCTACATGTCCAGTTTGTGTTTAGGTGTTGGTGCGCAATACTTCAAAATGGCCATTGCTGTTGCACCTGTCGGTAACTGGAGATTTTACGATTCTATCTATACCGAGCGTTACATGGGACTTCCAAAAGATAATGCTAAAGGATATGATGCCTTCTCTCCTACTCACAACATGAATAAGGTGGAAGGAGAATTGCTGCTGGTGCATGGTACTGCAGATGACAATGTGCACTTCCAGAATTCGGTGGAAATGGTAAACGCGCTTATTAAAGCCAATGTGCAGTTCGAATTTTACATGTATCCCGACCAGGATCACGGCATTGGTGCGGGGCGTTACCACTTGTATACCAAAATGACCGATTTTATTTTGGAGAATCTTTAATCAGCAGTATCTCGAAACAGGTACAATGTTATATTCGCAGATCATTAATTAAATAATCACGAAATGTCTGAGACAAAAAAAGGTCATCCGCCCGGGCTCTATTTGCTTTTTGCAACAGAGATGTGGGAGCGCTTCAGCTATTATGGAATGCGCGGATTGTTGATGCTTTATTTAACGAAAGCAGCTATTGAAGGAGGTTTAGGATTTGAAGATGGAGACGCGGGTCTTATCTATGGAATCTATACCGGTTTGGTTTACTTAACGCCCATTTTTGGTGGATGGTTAGCCGATAATTACCTCGGACAACGTAAATCAATTACAATAGGTGGTATTACGATGGCATTGGGCCAGTTTGCCTTGTTTTTCTCTTCTCAGGAAAACCTTGGCATGTTTTACGCCGGCTTGGTGTTGTTGATTATCGGTAATGGTTTCTTTAAGCCCAACATTTCTACCGTTGTTGGACAACTGTATCCTCCGGGAGACAGTCGCAAAGATTCTGCGTTTACCATTTTCTATATGGGTATCAACCTAGGTGCTTTCCTTGCACCGTTGGTTTGCGGAACATTGGCTGAAGATACTTTCGCCGTTAAAGACGCAGCAGGAAATATCACTTCATACGGCTTCAACTACGGCTTCCTCGCAGCCGGTATCGGTATGGTTTTAGGTCAATTGATGTTCAATTTGCTTGGGCAAAAGTATCTGGGTGATTTAGGTGTTGAAGCAGGTGCCAAACAAAGCAAAGCTGAAGCAGCCGTTCAACCGCCTTTGACGAAAGAAGAGAAAAATCGCTTGACGGTTATCATTATCATGATGTTGTTCAACATCTTCTTCTGGGCAGGATTCGAACAAGCGGGAAGTTCTATCAGTTTATACACCGACCGCTACATTGATCGACATGTAGATTTCCTGGATTGGACGATTCCAACTTCTTTCTTCCAGTCCGTAAACCCTTTGTTTATAGTATTGTTAGGACCTGTGTTTACTTTATTGTGGATGCGCTTAGGAAGCCGCGGTAAGGAACCGAATACAATTGTGAAAATGGCCCTTGGAATGATTTTATTGGGCGTTGGTTTCTTCTTTATGATTGGTGCAGGTGTTGCCCGCGGTGGAGATGACGCTCCTGATACCGCAAAAGCAGGCTTGATGTGGTTGGTTGGAACATACCTTATTCATACCATGGGTGAATTGTGTTTATCGCCTATCGGTCTTTCTATGGTTACGAAACTGGCTCCACTTCGCTTAGGCTCGTTGATGATGGGCGTATGGTTCCTCAGTAGCTTCGTAGCGAATTTTCTGTCCGGGTATCTGGTACAGTTCTTCGGTAAAATGGGAGCTATGACCATTTTCGGATTAATTGCATTGATTGTAATTGTTCTTGGAATTGTGATCTTATTGTTATCGAAAAAGTTGTTGCAAATGATGCACGGCGTAAAATAACGGCATACGCTTTGATATGAAAACAGGGGTCTAAAGCCCCTGTTTTTTTTATAACTTTACGGATGATGAAAAAAGTACTACTTCTTGTCGGCGTTGCTTTTGTATCAACTATTGGGTGGATGAGCTTCGGAAAAAGTGATGCTCAGGCGCAACAACCTGCTCCACCTGAAACTATCAAATGGTATTCGGTGGAAGAAGCCGAAACACTAATGGATAAAGCACCGCGTAAAATGTTCATCGATTTTTATACCGGCTGGTGCGGCTGGTGTAAAGTGATGGACGCTAACACCTTTGCCAATCCGGTAATTGCTAAATACATGAACGAACATTATTACTGTGTGAAGTTCAACGCAGAAAGCTACGATACGGTAAGGTTTGCAGGACAAACATTTGTTAACCGTGGTAATAATCAACCCCGTTTCCCTCACGATTTTGCCGGCACTATAATGCAAGGCAAAATGTCTTATCCTACATATAGTTTCATTTCTAAAGGCACACAAGGCATTGGTATTATTTTAATGCCGGGGTATTATCCGCCGGAACAATTTGAACCGTATTTGCATTACTACGGCGAAAACAATGAAACCGTAATGACGTTTGAAGAGTTCAAGAAAACCTTCAAATCACAATTACCATCTGCACAACCCGCTCCTGCACCAACAGGCAAATAATATGGATATTCAGGAACATTCTCCGGTTCTTAAAGAACGTATCATTGCTGTGCTTAATGCGCGTAATTTAAGCTATAAGCAACTGGTAGATTATTTAGGCACTACTGAAGCGGAGTTGGATCAGGCGTTGGCCGATAATACGATTGAAATTCGTACGCTGGAGCTTATTTCGAAAGAATTACGAATTCCTTTGTACAGCTTCTTCCGCCATCACGAGCATCCTCAAAGTGAAGAAATACCGTATTACAACGTGAATATATGGGCACCCGCTCAAATGCAATTACAGCAACAAAACGAACATCTGGTTGCAGAACTGGAACGTATGAAACTGGAAATCGCTAAAAAAGAACTGCTCATTCAGGCATTGGAAGAGCAGCTCAAAAAAGAAGGTCAATAAATAGGGTTAAGGCTTTTTCGGCTCACCTGCCGGATCTGTTTCTTCTCCGAACCAAACACAGGCATAGCCGTCTTTCATTCCGATTCCGATAGCACCCCACTTCATATCTTTCCAAATTCCCTGATTCATGAACACGGCGTTGTGAGGCTTACTGCTCTTCCAGCCATCAAGTGAACTTTTGGGTGTTGCTTTGTATCCGTTAGAAGCGCCGTGTGCACATTCATATCCATTACCCGTATATGTTGTACGTTTCTTCGGCTGGTCCCACATGCATGAAAACGTTGATCGATCGGCAGGATTATAATTACAATCGCTCCATGCGTGGGTTAAATGTCCGATCTTATAAACGAGATCTTCACAATGCTTTTGTGCAACATAAGTCAGCGATGCTGAAAACGGAATTTCGCTCAGGTTGTTTTCTTTCCTGTATTTATTGATCAGGCGATACAACTCCCATTCGTCCGAAGAGGCAGTAACTGCAACAGCCTTTTTGGGCGCATCCTGAAATCCGCTAATGATTACGAACACAGGGATAATCAACCACAATAATTTCGTCATAATAAATCAATTATTGTACAACAATAAGACCCGACTGCGGCACTCCGTTTTCTATAATACATTTTAACTCCTACATTTTCACTGTTGTACCTGTGCACTAATTGATGCACTTATTAATACCGGGCTAAAGAGTAAAGTAGTTTTTGTAGATTCCTTAATTGTCTAATAAAGTTATTCAATTAAGTTGTTAATAGGGTTTAAGCAGTTGGGATAAATTCCTATTTTGCAGCATGGCAAATAAACACCCGAAAGGACTACCGTACTTGTTTTTCGCCGAAATGTGGGAGCGTTTCGGATACTACCTGATGATTGGAATTTTCGTCTTATACCTTACCGATACGCAAACCGGTGGTTGGGGCATGGAGCGCAGTCAGGCTTCGGATATTTACGGAACATTCATTGCACTGGTATTCTTAACGCCTTTTCTTGGCGGCCTTTTGGCAGATCGTGTTTTGGGTTATCGATTGTCCATAACCATTGGAGGTTTGCTGATGGGCGCGGGATACTGTTTACTTGCAGTGAAAGGTGAATTTGCTTTTTACACAGCATTGGTTTTGATCATTCTTGGTAATGGTTTCTTCAAACCGAACATCTCCACATTGTTGGGTAACACGTACAATGAAGACCGATACCTTTCTCTGAAAGATGCCGGCTATAACATTTTCTACATGGGCATTAATATTGGTGCCTTGATCTGTAATTTCTTTGCTGCTGCTTTGCGCAACAACTATGGTTGGGGCTACGCTTTTGTTGCGGCGGGAATCGGGATGTTTATCGGAGTAATTATTTTCTGGGCCGGAATGAAGCATTACAAACATGCCGATGTATTAAAGCCTGCAAAACCCGAAGACCAGCCATTGTCGCGCATTTTAGGATTGACAATCGTTCCGGCAGTTGCGGCAGGAATTGTAGGCTGGTTAATTCCGGGCTCTATTTTCGGAAGTGATTCGACGGATGCTTTCATCTTCGGCTCATTGCCGGTGGCATATTTCTACTTTTCACTATGGAAAAAATCAAGTCCAGAGGAAAAAAAGCCGATTGGTGCCATGCTTGCAATTTTCGGGGTGGTGATCATTTTCTGGGCGGTATTTAAACAAAATGGTACTGCGCTGACCACGTGGGCAGAATATTATACCGATCGTGAAATGCCGGCTGCAATGGTGAAGCCTGCCGAAAAATTATTCCTCGTACAAAACGTGGAAATGAAAACCGATTCAGTGATGCTGACCGACGAACAATTCCGAAAAATAAAAGATGAAAACGAAAAGCCCATTAAAGCTATCGGCACACCGGATTATTTTAAAAATGTTCCATTAGCACAGCGACCTGCAGAAGGAGAAAAACTTCCGCTCATCAGCACGGAATTGTTCCAGTCCGTGAATCCGTTTTGGGTAGTTGTACTTACGCCGCTCGTGGTCATGTTTTTTGTGTTCTTGCGTAAGCGCGGGAAAGAACCGACAACGCCTGCCAAAATTGGCTGGGGACTTGTTGTGAGTGCTTTATCAACACTTGTAATGGTGGGGGCTGTAGCTTATTGTCATAATGGCGCGGAGAAGGCAAGTCCGTGGTGGTTGATTGCGTCGTATGGAGTGATTACTGTTGGTGAGTTATTCCTGAGCCCTATGGGATTGAGTTTGGTTTCCAAACTTAGTCCGGCACGATTAACAGCTTTGATGATGGGCGGGTGGTTTTTATCGACTTCCATTGGAAACAAGTTGTCGGGGATTCTTGCAACGATGTGGGACAAGTACGACAACAAAACGTATTACTTTCTGGTAAATTTCGTGCTGCTGATATTAGCCGCAGTCGCAATTTTCATGATGTTGCGCTGGCTGAACAGAATCTTTAAAGAACACAAAGCAGCGTAATTACTGCTTGATAATTTTTTCGGAAAGCACCTGATCGAAACTGATAACAGAAAGCGTATAAACGCCTTCAGCAATGCCGTTGGTATTTATCACAAACCGATTCACGGAAGAACCTGCGGCTTGCATGGTCTGTTCTAACACCACACGTCCTGTAATATCTGTTAAGCGCACAGTAACATCTTTGTTGTACAAAGAATAATAGCTGAACGAAAAATCTGCAGTAAAAGGATTGGGTTTAACGTCGTATAACACATCATTCTCTGTATTTGCAATCGGTGATGCGTCCAGAGTTAAATTGGCCGCACACAAATCAGGAATTCCGAATCCCAAGTACGTATCCGGATTGAAGAAAAGGTGACTGCTCAACAACACCGCCTCACGAATATCCATGTTCGTTAAATTCGGATGCGCCTGCCACAAACAAGCCACAGCACCACACAATACCGGCGAAGCGAAAGAAGTGCCGTTCCCTCCCATTACACCGCCATTCGTCGGATTAGCAACAATAGTAGCTTGTCCCTGAGCAGCGCATTCCGGCTTCACTTGTCCATCGGACGAAGGTCCACGAGAGCTAAATGAGGCATATTGCTCCGAAGCATCCACAGCACCAACTGCAAGAATGCTATCGGCATCGGCCGGCGCACCTATGTAAAACCATGAGTTAGAACCTGAATTTCCTGCGCTGTTACATACCAGTAATCCTCTGGAAGCTGCGAAATCAGCTGCACGTGAACATGGTGTCACATTTCCGTTCATGTCCTGGTAGGTGTGATTTTGTGCAGGATCATCGAAAGTTGTATAACCCAATGAAGAGTTAATCAAATCAGCTCCTACACTATCGGCAAACTCAGCTGCTGCTGCCCAAAAATATTCTTCCACGATATATTCTGTTGCCGCTTCTTCACTTCGCAACAACCAATAGGACGCTTCAGGCGCTGTTCCTACAAGCTGCCCGTCGAGATAACCGCCCATGCATGAAAGTACCATCATGCCGTGTGTATTGTCTTCAAACACCATGGTATCGCCGGTTACAAAATCTCGTGTACCTAAAATTCTGTTGTTGGCCCATAACGAATCGAAAATACGCATCGTATCTACACCCCAAAATCCGGCATCAATAACAGCGATGACCATTCCTTGACCTTTGTAACCACTATTGTGCAAACAAACCGCACCAATCATTTCTGCCTGATTGTAAGACTGACCGTAATTCAGCATCGTAGTATGCACTGTCGCATTACGTTCTGTTTCCGGCTGAACTTCTTCAAATGTTTCATCTGCAAACTTGTCGCTTGTAGTTATTGAAGTTCTCAATCCAACCGTATTTAAAGCCTGCACAAATGGCAATTGATTGATTTGGTTTAACGCAGCGGTGTCCGATGTAATAATAACAACTCCGTTTAACCATTTAGATACAGCACGAACCGTAATGCCGGTTTGCGCTACCGCCGTGATGTAACTTGGAGTTACCGGTAAATCTGCCGAATCCAGGGCAATGTTGAAATTCGTCCGGCGTTGAATGGCATCTGCTGATAAATAGGCGGAAGGATTGGAAAGCGAATACGGATTATTGCCTTTATCGGTGAATTGAATCCAATACTTTACCGGACTTTGCGCAACAACCATTTCGGAAATCAGAATAGCGACAACAATTAATAACCGCTCATATTTTTTCATAAAGCTACTAGTGACGATATTCTATTAACCGAATAGAGTAAATAACACCACTTTCAATGCGATCCAAAAGTGGAACAGATAAATTTACCGCATTGTCTTTTACATCAATTACACGTTTTTCAATAAGTCCAACGTGTTTTGCGTAAAGCTCAACATACTCCCGATGTTCAATTGCATTAATACGACGTATCTGCTGGACGGCAAGTGTAGAATCAAAAATCATATTATTTAAACTATAGGGAACATCACTCGAAATGTATTTATAATTCCATTCTTCCTGATTATTAAAAGAATTACCATTCCAATACTTGGCATTCTTGACAGGAAATGCCAATCGCACGTAACGAATATTTTCTTCTAGTTTCTCAGCACGGTCATTAGTGCGTGTGAAGGACCAAATACGACTCAGGTGCCACGGAACATCATTAATTGAAATAGAATCATTGTAATCGCGACGATAACGTTCAATGCGCATTGCGGTCCTACCTTCATTATCTGTGAAGTATGACTCTATAACTTCTTTCACCTGATAATGAAAATTAAACGTATCACCAGTAAAGTCATCATAGACTGTGGAATCGACATCGTAAATGCAGTAATGTCCTAATTGGTTTGGGAAATAATCATAACCCGGATCCGTAGGTACCGGTTGATCTTTTTCGCAAGCGACAAGTAATATGCTTGTTATAAGAAAGACGACATAACTTCGAATCATATACCGAAGTTACAACAAACCGCACTTCAAATCAATTGTGATTCACGTTAATAGGCCGTGGTCGATCAATAAATCCACCACCAACCAAATCATTTCCCTCGTAAAACACAGCTGATTGTCCCGGAGCAACACCCATAACAGGTGCATGGAATAAGGCTTTCAATCGATTGCCTTCGGTATTAATGGTAGCTATTGTACCCGGATCTTTGTAACGAATCTTGGTTAACGCTTCAAAATTTTCAGGAAGCTGCGCATACTTTACCAAGTTGTAATCGCGGATAAACATCTCCTGCTTTTCCAGGTCTTCTTTGGTGCCGATAACGACTGTGTTTGTTTCAGGATCAATTTGTGTAACGAACATGGGTTGTCCTAATGCAATTTCCAATCCTTTTCGCTGACCAATGGTGTAAAACGGATAACCGCGGTGTTTACCTACAACAGAGCCATCAGGCAAAACAAAATTTCCGCCGTCTACTTTAGCTTCCAGTTCCGGATTGCGTCGTTTTAAGAAAGCCCGATAATCGTTATCAGGAACAAAGCAAATTTCGTAGCTCTCGCTCTTGTTGGCCAACTCCTGATAACCGGCATCAGCAGCCATTTGGCGAATTTGTTGTTTACGATAACCGCCCAATGGAAAAATGG
>JAJTEY010000020.1:47115-53388 GCA_021299855.1 Bacteroidota bacterium
TGGCGCACCTGCGCGTAATGTCCCGTAGCGATAAATTCACATTCCAATTGATCGGCACGCTTTAACAACGCTTCCCATTTAATGTGTGTATTGCACAACACGCAAGGATTTGGAGTGCGTCCGGCCAGATATTCGTCCACAAAATTATTGATGATAAAATCGCCGAACTCCGAACGAATATCAAGTATGTAATGCGGGAAACCCAAGTTCACCGCCAGTATGCGTGCATCGTTGATAGAATCCAGACTGCAACAACCTGTTTCCTTTTTTCCTCCTCCTGAAGTCGCGTAATCCCATGTTTTCATGGTTATACCGATAACTTCATATCCTTGCTCGTGTAACATCAAAGCAGTAACGGAACTATCAATTCCGCCGCTCATAGCTACCAGCACTTTTCCTTTTTTGCTCACTTTAATTTCCTCCTCCCGGATTGTGTTGCGGATCTTGCTGTTGTTCTTTGATCACGTTAACATCTTCCGGCTTTATCAATTGCTCCTGACTTTTTAGTTTCCCCAACTCCCACACTTCTTTACCTTTCACGGAACCATCAGCATTGTAATACATCCAAACTCCATGCTTAACCGCGTGCTGATAATTACCCATAATGTTGATTCGTCCATCCGGGTAATACCAGGTTGCACGTCCTTCTATGTTTCCCGCAACATATGTTCCTTCTGCTTTTAATTTTCCATCCGCAAAATACTGTACCCATTTTCCTTCTTCCAAACCGTTTTTATAGGTCTTTTCTTCTGCAACTTGTTTGGTTCCGGCATGATAAACAACTGAGCGTCCTTCTTTCTTTCCCAACTTATAACCTTCTTCGGAAATCAGCATTCCGTCCATGTTATAGAACAACCACGTACTGTCCTTCTGCTGCCCAACGTATTTCCCTTGTGCTTCCAGCTTCCCGTTAACATGATACATTTTGCAGTATGCAACTTTACCGTTGTTTCGAAAATCCATTTCAGTCATCTTGCGAGCTTGATTGTCGAAATAAGTAAACAACCCAACAGGAATATCATTCTCAAATTGTCCAACATAGATAACTGTCCCTTGCTCATCGAGTTTCTTCCATTTACCTTGCTTTTTTCCCTGAGCATTTACCGCATTAGGATAATCGCCTGCAGGAACTTGTGCAGATAATGACAGAACAGCAACTGCAGCGCAAACTACAGTGATCAATAAACGAAGTGGGGATAAGATAATCATAGTACAAAGGTATAAGATATTAAACGGTTATAGATAAGGAATCAAAAAGCGTTCCAAGGGCATAATCCAATAATTTAAATAAGTAACGCAGGAATGAGCAAATTCTTGTTGGGCTACTATTTTGGATTAAATTGCACAAAACAAACCCTTATGCGCTTTACCATTCCAGAAAACAGCGTGTCGCCGGAACAGATGATGTAGGATCTACAGCGAAATTTCCCTGAATATCAATTCAAATACAGGAGCAAGAACCTGTTGATTTGTAAAAAATATTCTTGGGACGGTTGCAGTATCCTAATCGGCAAGAAAAAATTGACCGTTAATGCCAATTTTCCGGAAATGTATCAAATGTTGATTTTCGTAATGAGTTTGGTGCTGTTAGGATTTCTCATTCCATTAATCGCGTATTTTGTTGCATTTAATTCGAAGATGGAACAAACGGAAAATGAAATAGGGAATTTCCGGAAACTGAAGTACGAAGTTCAGGTGAAAGAAGAAGAATAAGCTTAGTACTTATTTACCCAATTCCTTCTCCGATTCTTTTTTCAATCAGGTAATTATTACGATCTGCAGAGTTACGCGCGATCAGTTCAGCCAGAAAACCGGCCAGGAAAAGTTGCGTTCCGATAATCATGGTAGTTAAACTGATAAAGAACCACGCACTGTCCGTTATACGAGGCGCAATTCCTTTGGAAACGTAAACAATCCACAACTTCTCGATTCCGAGATAAGCAGCTGCGAAGAATCCTATCATAAACATTAACGTGCCAATCAAACCAAAGAAATGCATTGGACGACGACCGAATTTGGTTACGAAGGAAATGGATAACAAATCCAGAAATCCATTGATGAATCGTTCTAACCCGAATTTGGTGGTACCGTATTTTCTGGCCTGATGCGCAACCGACTTCTCTCCTATCTTGGTAAACCCTGCTCGCTTTGCAATTACAGGTATGTAACGGTGCATTTCGCCGTACACTTCGATGCTTTTCACCACATCATGACGGTACGATTTCAAACCGCAATTAAAATCATGCAATTCAATACCTGACATTTTACGTGTTGCCCAATTGAACAACTTTGTAGGAATGGTTTTGGTGATCGGATCGTAACGCTTTTCTTTCCATCCGGAAATCAGATCATATCCGTCTTTGGCAATTAACTTATACAAATCGGGAATTTCTTCGGGGCTGTCCTGTAAATCAGCGTCCATGGTGATGACAACATTGCCCGATGCCACCTCAAAGCCTGTATTTAAAGCAGCCGACTTACCATAATTCCTTCTGAACTTAATTCCCTTTACAGCAGGATTGCTTGAAGATAATTGTTCAATGACCTGCCAAGATTTGTCTTTACTTCCATCATCCACAAAAATAATTTCGTACGAAAAGTTGTTGGCTTTCATCACCCGAACAATCCAGTCGTGAAGTTCCGGCAACGATTCGTCTTCGTTATATAAGGGTATTACAACGGAAATATCCATATCTAGTATAATGCTTGACCCCAAAGATAGACTTTGTCGTGGCCTAATTAATAAAGTTGCACTTGTGATTTGCAAAAATTAGTACTTTTGCGCCGGGTAAGTCTTATACGACCAGCTCCTGCTGAATCCCCCAGGACCGGAAGGTAGCAAGGGTAGGTGGTTGTAGCGGTGCGATGTAAGTAGCTTACCCACTTTTTTTTGATTACCGTGAAACTCCCCGAATTTCAGCTGGACAACGAAACGTTCTTCATCAGAAGTTATAAAAATGAAGATGCGGAACAATTATTTGCGTTCGTCAAATCTAACCTAAACGATCTTCAATCTACATTTCCGCATACCGTTTTGAATACGGTTACTGCTGTAGCTGCTAAAAAATACATCAAAGAAAAGCGGCACGAAGCAGGATTAGGCATCATGCAAATGGCCGGTATATTTGAAAAATCATCACAACGACTTATTGGTCATTTGGTGATAACGAAAGTGGATAAAACCGTTCCTAAATGTGAACTCGGCTATGCCCTGCACGAAAAATTTCGAGGCAAAGGTATTGCAACATGTGCTGTTCGATTGATTGTAAACTATTTATTCGAAGCACTTCATTTTGAGAAAATAACTTTACGTATTGCTCCGGAGAATAAAAGCTCAATTGCTTTGTCAGAAAGACTTCATGCACATTATGTAGGCACGGCACAACGCGATTTTAAAGCTGTTGATGGCAGACTTCTAGACTCCTGCATTTATGAATTGTATGCCTGATGATATTGGAAAACTTGTGAAAACTTGGCTCTGAATAGGTTCACGGTATTCGTAATTTCGTTCCTTCTAAAATAAAACGCTATGAAATTTTTTATCGATACCGCTGATCTCGCTCAGATTAAAGAAGCGCAAGAATTAGGAGTTCTTGATGGTGTTACTACTAATCCATCGCTTATGGCGAAAGTGGGCATTTCCGGAGAAGCTGCAGTGCTCAAGCATTACGTAGACATCTGTAATATTGTTACCGGTGATGTAAGTGCTGAAGTTATTTCGACAGATTATAATGGTATTATTCGTGAAGGTGAAAATCTGGCAGCATTGCATCCGCAAATTGTCGTGAAAGTGCCAATGATTAAAGACGGCATTCGCGCTATAAAATACTTTACACAGAAGGGAATTCGCACTAATTGTACGTTGGTGTTCTCTGCAGGACAAGCGCTGTTAGCTGCAAAAGCAGGAGCTACATACGTTTCTCCTTTTATTGGTCGTTTAGACGATGTTTCTACTGATGGTTTAGCATTGATCGAAGATATTCGCCAGATTTACGATAACTACGGTTACGATACTCAGATACTTGCAGCATCTGTGCGTCATCCAATGCATATCATTGAGTGCGCGAAAATTGGTGCAGACGTAGCAACTTGTCCGTTAAGCGCAATCACAGCTTTATTGAAGCATCCGTTAACGGATAGCGGATTAGCGCAGTTTCTGGCCGACGCTAAGAAATTTGCTTAGTCCATAAATCAAATGTAAAGCGTCGGAAAAAGATCCGGCGCTTTCTTTTTTAAATACAACTTATGCCTTGTCCACTGCTGCATATCAATCCGGAAAAACCCGACAATCACGCGATTCGTCAGGCTGTGGGAGTGTTGCGTGCCGGCGGAATTATTATTTATCCTACAGATACGGTTTACGGAATTGGTTGTGATATTCATCAACCTAAAGCACTGGAACGGTTATGTAAACTGAAAAGCATTCCTGTTGAGCAATCCAACTTTTCAATCATTTGCCACGATTTGTCGCATTTGGCTGATTTCACAACGCCGATTACAAATCCCATATTTCGCGTATTAAAGAAGGCGTTGCCCGGTCCGTACACATTTATTCTTGAGGCGAATTCTAAAGTCCCGAAGTTCTTTTTACACAAGAAAAAAACGATTGGAATTCGTGTGCCGGATAATGCTATCGTTGCCGAAATCGTTAAACAGCTTGGTAATCCGATCGTAAGTTCATCCGTGCACAACACCGAAGATGAATTGATGGATTATTTTTCGGAGCCGGAATTGATTTACGAGCACTACAAAGACAAAGTGGAATTGGTGATTAACGGCGGCTTTGGAAACCTTCAGGCTTCAACAGTAATTTCCGTATTGGATGGTTCGTTTGCTGTAATTCGTGAAGGCCTAGGATCTACTGAACATTTGTGGTAATGTTGCCGAGATGCTGTTATTAGTGCTCGCGAACAAATCGAATTGCGGCTCCTAAATGCTCCATGATATCGCTTGCTATCAGCGATTCCTCCGCACTTACCGAAGCCACAATATCTCCGGCCAAGCCATGTAAATAAACACCTGCAAGCGCTGCATTTTTTGCCGTATATCCTTGCGCAATAAGACCGGCAATAATTCCCGTTAACACATCACCGCTGCCCGCAGTCGCCATACCCGCATTCCCACTACTATTGAAACAAATTGTTCCATTAGGCAATCCTACTGCAGCATACGCTCCTTTCAAAACAATAACACAACGGTGCGTCAAGCATTTCATGCGTAATGTTCTTAATCGTGCTTCCGTATTTTCATGTGTACCGAACAAACGATCGAATTCACCGGGGTGCGGAGTTAACACGCATTCACCGGGAAGGTATTCCAGCCACATCTTATGCTCTGCAAGGATATTAATGGCATCAGCATCAATAACGAGCGGCAAGCCTGAATTTACAATAGCGTGTTTTAGCGACTGGGCAGCAACTTGACTTATGCCGATTCCCGGACCAATCGCCACCACATCGTATTTCACAAAATCGATTTCCGAACTAATGGTTTCTTCAACCTTTAGTGTGGCTCGGCTTGCTAATAGTGCGGCGCCACTCATTCCGGCTGAACCGGCCATTACCAAAGCATGACCACATGTTCCTTTATGTGCAAATCGGGAACGCGTAAGTAGAATTTGCTTAACATCTTCTGCTGTGGTAAAATAATATTCCGTTGCTGTATTGTTCAATATTGCGGGATGCAATCCGATATCCAGAATATGCAACTGACCAACAAACTCACCCGACTCAGGAAGTAATTGTGTAAGCTTTGGGCATTGAAAAGTAAATGTATGTGCCGCACGAATGACACTTTGTAAATCATTGTTCTCATTGGTATCGCAGAACAATCCGGATGGAATATCAATTGCGACAACAGGAACACGCGTTGCATTAATTTGGTGAATCAGCGTTGCAAAAACACCTTCAGGAACCCTATTCAATCCTGCGCCAAATAATGCATCAATCACAATATGAAATGGTGCTGCTTCAGAAAATTCGTGTAACACCTTTCCTCCTGCCCGCTTCCAACGCTCGAGATTAGTTTGTCTGTCCGGACTCGCATTGTCATCATCACCGACAACTAAGACCTGTATATTGTAATGTAATGCAGATAATAAACGCGCAATGGCCAAACCATCTCCACCGTTGTTTCCCGGACCGCAAATAATTAAACACGAAAATCGTTGATCGTAATATTTAACCAACTGTTCAACACAAGCCTGTGCTGCACGTTCCATCAAATCGATTGAAGCCACCGGTTCATTTTGAATGGTAAACTGATCAACAACTT
>JAJTEY010000021.1 GCA_021299855.1 Bacteroidota bacterium
TCGGATTTATTGAGGTGGGAACGTTAACGCCTAAACCGCAACCGGGCAACGATAAACCCCGCATGTTTCGTTTACCGCAAGATGGCGGACTCATCAATCGTATGGGTTTTAATAACGGAGGCGTTCAGGCTGCTGTGCAACGTTTAAAGAACAGAAAAACCAACGTGTTGATTGGTGGCAACATCGGTAAAAATAAAGTAACACCCAACGAAGAAGCCACCAACGATTATGTCGTTTGTTTTGATGCTTTGCATGATGTGGTAGATTATTTTGTGGTGAATGTAAGTTCTCCGAACACGCCCGGTTTACGCGATCTGCAGGATAAAGAACCGCTTACCGCATTGCTGAACACCTTGCAGGAACGCAATTCCCAAATGCAGCATCCTAAGCCCATCTTTTTGAAAATTGCGCCGGACTTGACCGATTCGCAACTGGATGATATTATCGCGATTGTTTCGGATTCGAAAATTGCAGGTGTTATTGCAACCAATACAACTATCGACAGAAGTAAACTGACTACCGCAAAAGAACGTGTAGAAGCTGTCGGTGCGGGCGGATTGAGTGGAAAACCCTTGACCAAACGAGCGACGGAAGTCATCCGATATTTACACACCAAATCCAACGGAAGTTTTCCGATTATCGGTGTAGGAGGTATTCACTCCGAACAAGATGCATTGGAAAAACTCGAGGCGGGTGCGCGTTTGGTACAATTGTACACGGGATTCATTTACGAAGGACCGGGCTTGGTGAAACGCATTAACAAAGCCATTTTAAAGCAACGATTACAACAACAATGATACAGTTAGTAGAATGTCCGCGTGATGCGATGCAGGGAATTCATGAGTTTATTGAAACACCTCGAAAGGTGGCGCTCATCAATTCAATTTTGAAATGCGGCTTTCATACCGTCGATTTCGGAAGTTTTGTTTCGCCTAAAGCTATTCCTCAAATGCGCGATACGGCTGATGTATTGAGTCAGTTGGAATTGGATACAACATCTTCTAAACTGTTGGCTATTATTGCGAACGAGCGGGGAGCTGAAGATGCGGTGGCATTTGATGAAATCACTTACCTGGGTTATCCGTTTTCGATTTCAGAAACATTTCAACTGCGCAATACCAATGCAACCATCGAACAATCGTTGAGCAGAGTAGAGGCCATTCAGCGTTTGTGTGTTGCAAAAAATAAAAAGCTGGTGGTATATATTTCTATGGCATTCGGGAATCCTTACGGTGATGAATGGCATCCGGAAATTGCAATTCGTTGGACAAAAAAATTATCCGAATTGGGAATTGAAATCATTGCATTGGCCGATACGGTAGGCGTTTCTAATCCCGAAAATATTTCTCAATTGTTCGGGGCTGTTATTCCAGAATTTCCACAACTCACGATCGGTGCACATTTGCACACTACTCCCGATGCGTGGAAAGAAAAAATGACTGCTGCCTGGCAAGCCGGTTGTCGTCGCTACGATCATGCATCAGAACTCACGTTTCATTAAACGCGAACTCCAATTACACAGATATCATCCACTTGCTCGAATTGACCTTTCCAGTCATCGAATATGCCTGCTAATTGTTGTCCTTGCGCAATAATATCCTGATCTGCAATTTGGCTTAACACATTGCGGAACTGGTTGGATTTAAATTTCTTTCCTTTCGGACCTCCGAATTGATCTGCAAATCCATCGGAGAACAAATAGAACACATCTCCGTGCTCCAAAGCGATTTTGTGTTCCACAAATTGTTTGTTCGTGTCATTATCACCACCAATGGATACCTTAACGGGCTTTATCAATTCGAAGTTGCCGTCTCCGGATTTTCGGAATAAAATGATAGGACGATTGGCACCTGAGTACGTTAATGTTCGTGTTTGTTCATTCCATGCGCACAATGCAATGTCCATACTGTCGCGCATGCCCACATTCGCATCCTGATGGAGTTGCGCACGAATGCCGTCATCGATGCGTTTTAGTATAGTTGCAGGACTGACTTCCTTTTGTTCTGAACTGACAGCAGTAAGTTGTGAGGAGCACAACACGCTCATGAACGCTCCGGGAACCCCGTGTCCTGTACAATCGGCTACTGCAACCAATTTGATTTCATCTTGTTGATGATCCAGTAAAAATCACCACTGACAATATCTTTCGGGCGATAAAACACAAAACTTCCGGGAAATGCCAAACGAAATGCATCGTCAACCGGCAATATGGCTTGCTGAATTCGCTTCGCATAGCGTATACTGTCTGTGATGTCTCGATTCTTCGATTCAATCTGATCAAATGCAAATTGTAATCGTTGTTGCGCTTTTCTGTTCTCTCGCTGACGAATGAGGAAGAAGGCCACAATAAGCACAATTACAACAATGCCGGATATGATCAGCAGCTTGTAAAAGTTTTGCTGTGCTTCCGATTTTAACGCAATTTCTCGTTGTTCGATTTTAAGCTGTTCAAGTTCACGTGCTTGTTGATCCATATCGTATCGCGCACGCATTTCTTCGCTATGACGGTTAGATTCGTCATTTAATAACGAGTCCTTTAAAGACAAAGCAATATCTGCATGAAACAAGGCATCAGAATATTTTCCTAACGCACGATAAGCTTTCGACAACTCAATAGCTCCTTGCAAACGATGTGACAAACTTCCAATCGCTTTAGCAATGGAATCGCCACGAAGAATCATTGCCAATCCCGATGAGGCAACGCCATCTTCAACAGCCATAGCACCCAATGCAAACAATGAACTCGCAATACCCGCTTTATCTTGCACTTCTTCGCGGCATTTCAGTGATAACTCGAATTCTTTTTTCGCTTCTTTTCGTTTACCCAAACTCAATAAGACTTCGCCTTTATTTTTATGGACAATACCCAATCCGCGTTTATCACCGGCTTCTTCCCGCAATTTCATGGCAATGTCAAAATAAAACAATGCCGAATCGGGATTCGAATTCATGTACAATGAACCGATGTTGTTATAGGTTGAAGCCAGATCTTTCTTGTTATCCGCTTTGCTTTTGTAATAAATCGACTTACGAAAGAACTTCAACGCATCTTCATCCTTCTTTTGATTCATGTACACCGATCCGATATTGTTCATGAGTTTCCCCATGAGTCCCGGATCTTTGTCTTTAAATAATTCCGCGATTGACAGGCATTTAAAATATAAATCTAATGCTTGTGTATAGTCCCCAATGCTGTTGTACAACAAACCCAAGTTTAACAATACCGTTGCTTTGCCCAAAGTGTCATTGGTGTATTCTCGAAATGCCAGTGCTTCCTGAAAATTTTTAAGCGCAGGTTTGTATTCACCTATACGCAACAACAAATAGCCGTATGTGTTTTGGACGTTATCAAGACTAAATGTATCGCGCTGTGTTTTTAAAATGGAAATAGCTTTGTCGTAATACGGTTTCGCTTCCTCATTTTGTTGCAAATGATCTAATGCATTTCCGGTATAATAACTCCAATCACCGATATTGATTGGATCTCCGCTTTTTTCTGCAGCTGCCAGTTGCTCCTTACAAATGGTTAGTGTACTATCAGGATTCAACTTACGAATAGCGAAATAGTACTGGCTGCGAACCTTTCGGTCATTCGGTTTTTTTGCAAGTACTTGTGTCAGGCTATCTGCTTTACTTTTCTGAGCGTAGCAAATTTGATCAGAAGATAAAAGAAAATAAACCGAGATTAAACAGATGAAATAGCGCGTCATAAAATACACGGCTAATGTAAGAAATTGCCTATTCCATTTACAATTCAAGGTGTATCTTTGATGTCATGAGTCGCATAAAAACCGATTTATCCAAGTTTGATAACTCCGATTACAATCCGGGAGCTTCGTTTTTAAAACGTGGTTTGTGGTATTGTGCAGCGGCGTGTTTTTTTAATTCACGTTTTCCCGTTAACGGAGTCAAGATTTTTTTGCTGCGCGTGTTTGGCGCTCGCGTGGGTAACGGTGTTGTCATTAAACCATCCGTAATTATTAAATCGCCATGGTTGTTGGAAATCGGTAATTATGTTTGGATTGGCGAACATGCCTGGATTGATAATTTGTGTCAGGTGAAGATTGAAAGCAATTCCTGCATTTCGCAAGGCGCCATGTTGTTAACCGGAAATCACAACTATAAAAAAACAACCTTCGATTTAATTACGGGAAGTATTACAATCGGTCAGGGTGCATGGGTAGGAGCGAAGGCTGTGGTATGTCCCGGTGTTCGTTGCGGAGAACATAGTTTATTAACTGTCGGATCTGTTGCCACAAAAAATCTGGAACCGTATTGGATTTATCAGGGCAATCCTGCCGGTAAAGTGAAAGAACGTGTGATAGAAATTTGATGGATTTATTCAGTGATGAACGAGATCGCGCCAAGCAGCGCATTGCAGGACTCTCCAAAGAAATTGAAGAGCATAATTACCGCTATTATCAATTAGCAGAACCTGTTATCAGCGATTTTGAATTCGACCAATTGCTGGAAGAATTGCTTCGTTTAGAAAAACAATTTCCTGAATTTCTCGATGCCAATTCTCCATCGCAACGTGTAGGTGGAGGAATTACCAAAGAATTTGAATCGATAAAACATCGTTACCCGATGTTGTCGTTGGGCAATACTTACAGTAAGGAAGAATTGGAAGAATTTGATCAACGCGTGCGTAAAGGTTTAGGCGTTGAGACGGTGAATTACGTGTGTGAATTGAAATATGATGGTGTTGCCATTGGTATTCGTTATAGCAACGGCGAGTTGGTGCAAGCGGTTACGCGAGGAGATGGTGTGCAAGGTGATGATGTCACAACGAATATTCGCACCATTCGCAGTATTCCGTTAAAATTGAACGCCAATAACATTCCGAATGATTTTGAAATCCGGGGCGAAGTGTTAATGTCTCGTATTACATTTAATAAGATCAACGCCGATAAAGAAAAAGCCGGAGAAGCATTGCTTGCCAATCCAAGAAATTCTGCTGCCGGAACTTTGAAAATGCAGGATTCGAAAGTGGTGGCTTCACGAAAATTAGATTGTTACCTGTATGGCGTTTTGGGCAATTCATTACCATTTACTACGCACATGGAAAGTTTAGAAGCCGCGCGCAGCTGGGGTTTTCGCGTGCCGGAATTAACTCGCTTAGCACACGGTTTACAGGAAGTATTCGACTTTATTGAGCATTGGCAAATCGCTCGTAAATCTTTAGACTTTGACATTGATGGTGTTGTGGTTAAAGTGAATTCATATGAACAGCAAAACGCGCTTGGATTCACGGCTAAAGCGCCACGTTGGGCCATTGCTTATAAATACAAAGCAGAACAGGTTGTTACGAAATTGTTGTCCATTACGTATCAGGTAGGACGTACAGGAGCTATTACACCTGTTGCTAATTTGGAACCTGTTCAATTGGCGGGAACAACCGTAAAGCGAGCTTCATTACACAATGCGGATATTATTGCTAAACTGGATGTTCGGGAAGGTGATACCGTTTATGTAGAAAAAGGTGGTGAAATTATTCCCAAAATTGTGGGCGTTGATATATCCAAACGCAACATCGACTCAACTCCTCATCAATACATAGCAAACTGTCCCGAATGTGGTACTGCACTGGTTCGTGGTGAAGGTGAAGCGTTGCATTACTGCCCGAATGAAGATGGTTGTCCTCCCCAAATTAAGGGCAAGCTGGAGCATTTTGTGAGTCGTCGAGCGATGAATATTGATTCGCTAGGTGAAGAAACCATTGGTTTACTATTCGACAAAGGATTAGTTCTACAAATACGCGACTTGTATGAGTTACATAAGCATCGCGATAAATTGTTGATGATAGATCGCATGGCAGAAAAGTCGGTGAACAATTTGTTGGATGGCATAGAATTATCGAAGCAGGTTCCGTTTGAACGAGTACTGTTTGCATTCGGCATTCGTCATGTCGGAGAAACAACTGCCAAGAAATTAGCGCACCATTTTCAATCCATGAGTAACTTGTTCAATGCCGGTGAAGGGGAATTAGCGGATGTTCCGGAAGTTGGTGCTGTTATTGCACACAGTGTTGCGGAATGGATTTCAAATCCGCAACATAAGGAATTAATACACTATCTGACCGAGTCCGGTTTACAAATGCAATTGTCGGAGGAAGCGCTAAGTCTTCGATCGGATACACTTGCAGGTAAAACCTTTGTGATATCTGGAGTGTTTAGTCGTTCGCGCGATGAAATCAAAAATCTGATTGAACAAAATGGAGGCAAGAACGTGGGTTCTATTTCGGGCAAAACGTCCTATCTTGTTGCCGGTGATAATATGGGGCCGGAGAAACGAACGAAAGCAGAAAAGTTGGGCATACCGATTATCACCGAGAACGATTTAATGAACATGATCAATCTGTAAGAACATGTCGGGTTTTGATGCGATAAGATCTTTTTTGTTACGACGCAAAATTAATGCGCATCCTTTCCGGTTGCAACGTGCAAAACGCATATGTAATATGGAACAGGCTGTTACAGTTGGAATATTGTATTCCTTTCGTGACCGGGAAGAGTTTGAATTGATTCGCAAATATGTATCCTATTTGCGCGAGATGAAAAAGAAGGTGAAGTGTTTGGTGTATTACGAAACCAAGCAAGAACCATACGTTTCCTATTCGAAAATAGATTTCGATTTTGTGGGTAAGAAATCGCATGCACCAACAGGAGTGCCGACAGATCATTTGATTACGAATTTTATTGAAGAAGAATTTGACATTTTGATCGATATCAATTTTACATCAGCACTGGTACTAACATACACGACTGCGGTTTCTCGTGCGAACTTTAAAGTGGGCCGCACGGATCAGTATCAGGATGATTACGATTTGTTACTAGCAACCACAAAAGATAATGGAGTGAAAGCCTTCTTGCGTGAAACGGATACGTATTTGCAGATGATAAACAAATCGTAAAATGGCAATTGAGCCGTTTCCTCCGGTTACTTATGCTGATGAAGACGGATTGCTAGCTGTGGGTGGCGATCTGAGTACCGAGCGATTATTGTTAGCATACAATTCAGGCATCTTTCCATGGTATAGTGAAGGACAACTTATTTTGTGGTGGAGTCCTGATCCGCGTTTTGTTCTATTTCCTGAAGAACTGATCGTTTCTAAATCCATGCAAAAAGTAATTCGTCGTGGTGAATTTGAAATTACCATGAATATGGACTTTGCAAGTGTAATTGAACACTGTGCTCAAGTTAAGCGTAAAGGACAGCGAGGTACATGGATTACTGAAGATATGAAGCGCGCTTATATTCAACTACATCAATTGGGATATGCGATGAGTGTAGAAGCACGAAAGAACGGAGAATTGGTAGGAGGGTTGTACGGTGTAAAAATTATTGGGCCTAAAGGGGCGGTGTTTTGCGGAGAAAGTATGTTTTCATTACTGCCTAATGCCTCCAAAGCTGCATTCATTAAGTTGTTGCAGATGCAGCAGTTCGCCATCATCGACTGTCAGGTTTACACGGACCATCTCGAATCATTAGGTGCTTGTATGATTTCCCGTGTTGAATATTTAAAATATCTTCCTTCTAAATAATCCACACCCGTTGATAACTGCTTGTGGCAACGTGGTTAAATCCTCGTAATTTTGCGTTAATGGCAGCGAAAAAATCTTCCCCCAAAAGTCCTTTCACAGGCACCGGTGTTGCAGTAGTAACACCATTTAAAAAAGACAGCAGCATTGATTTTCTGTCGTTGAAAAAAATTATTGAGCACATCATTAAAGGAAAGTGTGAGTACCTCGTAATTATGGGTACTACCGGTGAAGCGCCGGCTTTATCGAAACAGGAGAAAACCGATGTGTTGCAATTTGCTTTGCAGATAGCAGGCAATCGTGTTCCTGTGGTGTATGGAATAGGAGGAAACAACACGGCGGAAGTAGTGCGTCAATTGGAAACAACTGATTTGATTGGAGTAAGTGGAATTCTCTCTGTTGCGCCTTATTACAATAAGCCCAATCAGAAGGGGCTTTATGCGCATTACAAAGAAGTGGCAGAAGCTTCACCGTTGCCTGTAATTCTCTACAATGTTCCGGGAAGAACCGGTATGAACATGACCGCAGATACCACGTTGAAGTTGGCTCATGATTTTAAAAGGCTCGTTGCCGTGAAGGAAGCTTCGGGTAATATGGAACAAATCATGACCATCATTAAAGATAAACCTTCCGATTTCTTGGTCATTTCCGGTGACGATGCACTGACCATGCCATTAATCGCGGCAGGTGCAGACGGTGTGATTTCTGTTGTAGCGAATGCGTTCCCGACTAAATTCTCCGAGATGGTTCGTGCTTCATTGCAAGGTGATTTGGTTAAAGCACGGAAACTGCATTACGATATGCTCAAGGTAACACAGTTGTTTTTTACAGATGGAAATCCGGGTGGTGTAAAAGTGGCGCTGGAAACACAGAAGTTAGGTGCTGCATATTTGCGCTTGCCGTTGTATCCGGTTAATGAAAGTGTTGCCAAATCTATTAAAGCAGAAACCAAGAAGCTAGTGCGATAGTATTACTATCATAAATTATTTAGGATTCATGAGGTCGCAGTGCTTGATGAATCCTTTTTTTTTCGCGTACTTTGAGATATTCCCGAGCAAAAAAAGTGAGAGCTGATATTCACGATCAAACAAACAAAATAACCAACCAAATTTCAGAATGAAAAAAATTGCGCTACTGGCTGCCGGCATTACGCTGTGCGGATCCATGTTATGGGCACAAAACCTGAATGTTACGTTTCAGGCTCAACTCCCCAATTCAGGTAATACTACATTGGCCAATATCTGCGGTTATACCGACGAATTAGGCAATGAGTATGCATTGCTCGGTCATTCACAAGGAATGATTGTAGTGGACGTAACTGTTCCGAATAATCCAACGGTTGTTACTCAAATTCCTAACGTAAACAATCTATGGAAGGAAATTAAAGTATACGGCGATTATGCTTACGTAACAACGGAAGGGTCGGGCGGAGCGCTTCAGATCGTAGATTTATCACCTTTGCCGCAAAGCTCAACATTGCCAAGTCACTTCTATTTCGGAGACGGAGCAATCAACAATCAGTTAAGCACAGTACATGCCCTTCATATCGATACCACCAAAGGATATTGTTATTTGTTCGGGACTAACATCGGACAAGGAGGTGCAATTGTTTTAGATTTAAATACCGACCCTTATAACCCTGCGTATGCAGGAGTTTACGATAACCTCGGTTACGTTCACGACGGTTATGTAGATAATGATACGTTATATGCAAGTCATATTTACGCCGGTTATTTCGCAATAGTTAACATGGCTAACAAAGCTAACCCTGTTGTAATTTCTACTCAAGCAACACCAACTAACTTTACGCACAACACCTGGATCAGTGATGATCGTAAGTTTATCTTCACTACCGACGAGAATACCAATTCGTATTTGGGAGCTTACGATGTTTCCAATCCGAATAGCGTAACCGAGGTAGATCGAATTCAATCGCAATTCCCCAATTCAGGATCTGTCGTGCATAACACACACATCTTAAACAATTGGGCGGTTACTTCTTGGTACAAAGATGGATTTGTGATCACAGATATTACCCGACCACATAACATGGTTAATGTTGGCTGGTACGATACGTTCAATGGCACCGGAAATGGTTTTGAAGGGGCGTGGGGTGTGTTCCCTTATTTTCCTTCAGGAACAATTGTTGTATCAAATATTGATGAAGGTTTGTTTGTGTTCTCTCCGAATTATGTGCGTGCCTGTTATTTGGAAGGTTCTGTTATGGATAGTTTGTGTGGCACACCGATTCCGGGAGTTACTGTTACAATTTCGTCCGTTAACATAACCGAACAATCCAATGTGAGTGGTGAATTTTATACCGGAACTCCGACTCCGGGAACATATACAGTAACATTCAGTAAGCCGGGTTACGTTACAAAAACGTTTACTAATGTGGTGTTTGCTCCGGGACAAGTAAACTTGTTCAACATTAATATGTATGCTCCCGGTGCGGTGAATTTAACAGGCACTGTGGATGACACCTCATCAACGGCATTGCCGGGAAGTTTTGTTTTGGTGGAGAACGCTAATAACATATACAATTTCGTTGCAGATAACAACGGTGATTTCAGTAGCTGTAATGTTATCTCAGATGAATACGATATCACTTCAGGTTTGTGGGGTTATCAGACGATTTGTTATTTGGATTCTGTTAATCAGAATAATCCAACATTAAACCTGCAATTGAATCCTGGTTATTACGATGATTTCACTTTTGATTTCGGATGGACAATTTCAGGCACAGCAACAGCGGGTACATGGGAACGCGGTATTCCGGTTGGAACAACATACAATACATTAAATGATGCGAATCCGGGCGTTGATGCCACAGGAGATTGCTCACGTTATGCATACGTAACAGGCAATGGCGGAGGAAACGTTTCTTCGGATGATGTGGACGGTGGTTCAACTACGTTGCGTTCTCCTGTGATGAATCTTACGACATACAATGATCCTTGGATTCATTATTCACGTTGGTTTTTTAACGATGGCGGTTCGGGCAATCCAAACGACTCATTAGTTATTCGTTTAACAGATGGTTTTACTACCGTTACTTTGGAAAAGGTAACTGCAAACACACCAAACAACTCATCCTGGGTTCGTAGAAGTTTCCGTGTAAGCGATTATTTCACCCCTAATGCGAACATGCGAGTTATTGTTGAAACTGCAGATTTACAACCCGGCCACCTGGTAGAAGCAGGCTTCGATCATTTCCTGGTAGTAGATTCCAATGCAGCAAGTGTTCCCGTAATTCGTGGAAATGATTTTGATGTTGTTGCGGCTCCAAGTCCGTTTGGCGATTTCACTACGATCCAGTTCAATATGGGTAATTCATTTAACGGTAATGCACTACTTACAGTAACTGATATCAGTGGAAGAATTGTTGAAACGGTAAACGTAACAACTGGACAAGGGCAATTAAATATCGGAAGCGGATTAGCGGAAGGAATTTACGTTGTACGAATTACTTCGGGCAACAGTAATGCGATTCTGCGAATTGTGAAATCGAAATAGCATGAAGCGTATCGGGTTGACAGGTGGAATTGGAAGCGGCAAAACTACGGTTGCTGAAGTTTTCAAAACCCTTGGAATTCCGGTGTTTTTGGCTGATGAAGAAGCACGTCGTATTCAAAATGAAGTCGAAACTGTAAAGAATAAGATACAACAAGTGTTGGGAGATGTTTATGACATCAACGGCACTTTAAATCGTAAACGGGTTGCTGAACTGGTGTTTGGCAACCCGTCTTTATTGGAGCAACTCAATCAAATTGTTCATCCTGCCGTAAAAGATGCATTCGAGAAGTTTGTGGCGTCACACACTGATGCCCCCTATGTTATTCGCGAAGCAGCGATATTGTTCGAATCGGGTTCGTACAAAGATTTGGATGCCGTAATCGCGGTTGTTGCGCCGGAGGAAATTCGCATTAATCGTGTTATGAATCGTGACAGTTCAACGAAAGAGCAAGTGCAGCAGCGCATTCAAGCACAATGGAGTGACGAAGAAAAAGTAAGACGGTCTCAGTTTGTTATTATCAATGACGGTAAGGAAATGATTTTGCCTGCTATTGTAAACATTCATGAGGAATTGATGAAAGCATGAGTTCATTTCAAGAACAGAAAAGTGAACATCGTATTCTTTCTAATTTACAAAAACAAGAGCCGCATCTCATGATGCGGCTCTTGTTTTTGTGTTCTCCGAATTACCAGGCGAATAAATCGTACTGTTTCATCATTTTGTTTACTTCTTTTTTCACTGCTGCCAACTTCTTTTCGTTGGTGTGATTCATCATCACCATATCCATTAAATCAACGATTTTCGGAATATCGCGCTCTTTCAATCCGCGGGTGGTGATGGCCGGTGTTCCTACACGAATACCGGAGGTAACAAATGGTGATTTGTCATCAAACGGCACCATGTTTTTATTCACCGTGATATCTGCCTTTACAAGGGCATTCTCAGCTTCTTTCCCGGTAATATTTTTCGATCTAAGATCAATCAACATCAAATGATTGTCTGTACCACCTGAAATTACCTGATATCCACGCTTTATAAATTCATTGGCCATTATATTGGCGTTCTTCACCACCTGAATACCGTATTTCACGAAACTATCCGACAATGCCTCGCCGTATGCAACTGCCTTTGCAGCAATAACGTGCTCCAGCGGTCCGCCTTGTGTGCCCGGGAAAACAGCTGCATCCAAAATAGCAGACATCATCTTAATCTCTCCTTTTGGGGTTTTCAATCCCCATGGATTCGGGAAATCTTGTCCCATCATGATCATACCACCACGAGGCCCACGCAATGTCTTGTGTGTTGTAGTAGTTACGATATGGCAATGCGGCAATGGATCATTCAAAATACCACGTGCAATTAAACCGGAAGGGTGGGAGATATCCGCCAATAACAATGCTTTCACTTTGTCAGCGATTTTGCGCAATCGCACATAATCCCAATCACGCGAATATGCAGATGCACCACAGATAATCATCTTTGGCTTTTCCTTCAACGCAATTTTTTCAACGTTGTCGTAATTTATAAGACCACTTTCTTTTTCTACACCATAGAAGGACGGCTTATACAACTTACCACTGAAGTTAACCGGAGAACCGTGCGTTAAATGACCTCCATGTGATAAATCAAATCCTAAAATCTTATCCCCGGGATTTAAGCAGGCCAGCATCACAGCTGCGTTTGCCTGTGCTCCGGAATGCGGCTGCACATTTACCCACGCTGCATTGTACAATTGCTTTGCACGATCGATCGCCAGTTGCTCACTCTGATCAACAATTTCGCAACCACCGTAGTATCGTTTACCCGGAAGTCCCTCTGCGTATTTGTTAGTCATGACAGACCCCATGGCCTCCATCACTTGCGCGCTGACAAAGTTTTCTGATGCAATCAATTCAATTCCGCTGGTTTGACGGTGTAACTCTTCTTTAATGAGTTTAAAAATTGCGGTATCGCGTTTCATAAAATTGTTTTTGAGTGATGCAAAAGTACATATTGCATCATGATTTATTGGTATCCTGAAGGTATTCTTGTTTGTTCACCAAGGTAAAGGCGGCGATCAGTAAAATACTTAGCAGTGGCGTTTCCGTCATTCCAACCAGAAAACGTGAAATAGCGTACGAGCCTTCAAGCGATGGGAAAAATGCATGAATGAGAAAGAAAATAAACGATAAGCCAAACACGAGCCCAAACACGAGCAACCCAATACGAACCAATTCTTTTTTTCTGAACCACCACTTCACAATGAGTGCCGTCAACCCTGCCATGATTGCTGCAAATACTAAAGTTAACAGCCATTTGCCGTAGTACAATTCACCGTAACTAAATCGGGCTAATACTTTTAACGGTGGATCGACATGCGTGTCATTTACCTGATAATATGTTACACGGATCTGTTCGTTAATATTCAGGAACAAGTATTCCCGAAAAAAACCGGTAGCGGTAAGTGCTGTAAATCCAAGAAAAATGATGAGTTTACGCTGCATCTATCGGGAAGATAATTTTTGAATCCAGATCCACCACAGTCCAAAGATGAATCCATACATCAGTAATTGGAACGTATAAGTGTGATTAAAATCCAACCACTCCGGACGCTTCAGCACAATAACACACAACGCGGTTATACGTACCACATTTAGAAAATGAATTACCGTTATTCCGACGGGAATAAACCACAGCTTATGTTTCCACGGACCCGGGAATGCCACGATAAAAATGGTAAACAATGCAAATAAGGTTAATCCGTTGCAGGGATCACCAATCCATAAGCCGTGTGTACCGTCAATGCCTACTGTGCGAATTGTGGCATTATCGCTAATGAAGGATTCATATCCCATGATTTCAAGCACATAAGCAGTCCACAATGACGAATCATTGATAACTAGCGTGTCAAGTTTTCCCCACGGGTGAATAACCCATTCATACAGCATCAGCCAAAAAAGATAAAGGACAATAAACAGCACGATGAAACGCACTATTTTATTGTCCTTCAAAAGACTTAGTTTCATTTACGACTGCTGATCTCCGCCCGACTTCAGTTTATTATACAACTTCTTACCTCCGAAAACGGCTGCCGCACCAACTGCTGCAAGAATTCCGCCGTCAACAGGAATGCATGGAGGCGGCCAACACGGTGGATCTCCCGGCGGTGGAGGAGGAGGTGGTTGTGCGTTTCCTGTTTGAGTGAATACAATAACACCCAAAACCGAAAGCATAATCAGGTATAAATACTTCATATTATTCATTAGTAATACAATTTCTTCGTTACCACTTCATTTCCTTTCACAATACGAATCAGATAAATACCGTGTGTGTTAATTGTCCCAATATTTAATGTCTCTCTTGTTACTACATGGCGAGCAGGAGCGATAATTTCTTTTCCGCTTATGTCATAAACCGATACAACAACTTCCTGAGTTTCTTCAAAGTTGAACATCACCTTAATCATCTCTGCAGCCATAAAAGCTTGTGATGATGCATCCAGTGAACTTTGCACATGTGACAATGGCTGCTGGCAATCCGACTTTCGGCTGAAGTGCAACACAAAATGACGCTCTTCACCAACAGCACTTTCAAAATTATAAACGTCATTATTATTTAGCCAAGTGATTGTTCCTGTATGTGTATCTTCAAGATACGCGCAGTTGTATGCAAACATCCGGTTCAGGTTCTGGAATGAAATTTTTTGAACACCCGGAGCAGAAGCAACAACTGTTAATGGTACAGCAACTTCTTCATCATACGCATGAATGTTGTTATTGAGGTATTGATTACCAAACGCGTCTGATGAGAAAATACGTGAAGCATCTTCATAAGGCGACTGAATGTACGGTAAGTCTAAATCAGCATCACGGTCAAAAGTGGCATCATCACGGAACTGAATTACGGTTTGTTCTCCGCGGCCTGAAACTTCATTGCTAACGTTAATGAAAATTTGATTTTCTTCTTGGGCAGAACGAACCAATGCAGGTGTAGCAGTTGTATTCTTGTGAGATTCCGCGAAGTTTAACGTTCCTGATGCGTTGGCAAGGACCATGAAGCCCTGATTAGGCCCTATTACACCACTGTTAGGGTTGGTTGCATATGTGCCATTTTCTAATAGAATCAAGAAATTTGGACCTAACAATCCTCCATTGGACGCTACAATCGAAGCAAAGTCTATCGAACACGCATACGGATTACCCACAATGTTATATCCTCCGCCCGCACCACCTGCAGTTACACCTATTCCAACTCCATTAAAGTTAGGAATGCCTCGAGAATCGTATATAATTGGAGCAAGCAGTTGCGTTCGGTTTTCAGCCATCCAAATCTGATAGCCGCGACCTCTTACTATACCAGTACCGGTTGAAGTAACATTAGTGTAGGTATTGCTTGCCTCCACATAAAAACGAACAGAACGGAAAATAGGACAACATGCATTTCCATCGTTACCTCCGACACCACTCATATAAAATCGTGTATCTCCATCCCAATCAGCAATTGTATTCCCATTGATAGGCGTTGATAAATACTGCCAGTATGCCGTTGCTGGACCATTTACAAAGGACTGGATAATCCAACCTGTTCCACTTAGAGATGCGCCTGCACCCAAAGGCCCTATACGGGCATGGGTAGTAGCTCCGGTAGCAAGTAATGTTAAAGTTCCACCGGCACCGGTACCGAAGGACCCTGAATTAACCTGCAGTATGTTGCTAATTGATTTGGAATTACTAACTGAAACGGATACAGTATTTTCTGATGTAATATTGTAAAAAGCAGTGTTTGCTGTTCCTCCGATGCTTTGAGCCACAGTTCCTGTTAAGAAAACTGTACCCTGTCGGGCATTGAAGTTCGAGTTATCCGTGAAGTTACCGCCAGTTCTAATTGCAAAATTGGACGCTGAAACATCTAATGTACCGGAGTTAATGGTTAAACCTCCGGTTAAACTAATTGTATCGTTTAATTGTACCGTGCCGGAATTATTAAGAGAGACACTCCCCAAAAACTCTGTATTCCCGGTTGTACGCGATATCGTTTGAGTTCCGCTACCTGTAAAATTCAGCGTACCCATATTTAAGCAATTCCCGGACTGATTAACCCAATTACCTCCCAGACTAATATCTTGACCAGCCCAATTAAGAGTACTGTTATTTTCTATGGTAAGGTTGCCATTAATCTGCAGCGCACCTCCTGACCAACTTCTGGTATTGCTAGCGCCACCTAAGGTAAGATGATGGTAAGTCACTTTTGTAATAGTAGTGGCCAGTGCATTGGAATACCTGACTGTATTTCCGGATGCGGTAAAGTTGAAATTGGTTCCGGATAAATTTCTTCCAACCGCGAGAAATGAATTAGTTCCGGCGACAAAAGAACCAGTTCCGCTCAAACTAAAGGCTCCACCGGGTAATGAGATTGAGCCGTTGTTTGTTAAAGTGCCAGAATTTTGAACATAAATATAATTGTTTTTGCTGATACTGCTAGTAGCTGTAACGACAGCGCTATTACCACTTTGAATATACCAGTTGCCGGGATTGACGTATTGACCAGTGATATCAATAATTGTATTACTCCCGAAGAAATACAACGTTCCGGTACCAACTGTAGTACCTTGGCGCGTAAAATTACCACGCAAACGCAACTGACGACTATTGTAGTTCAATGTTGCTCCCACTGCAACTGTTAAAGCGCGACAATCAGAAAGCGAAGCCAAATTCACGGTATGGCCCGTGTTAATTGTAATGTCATCATCAGAATCAGGAATACCGTCAGAGTCAACTCCGGTAATTGTCCATGTTCCTGGAACATTCCACTGACCTGATGCGAAACTCGAAAAAGTTGCACCTGAACTTGTTAAACTCAAGAAACTTAGACCAATAATTGCGCAAGGTATTTTCATAACAATTGTCTTAATAAACAAAAATATACATTTATTTCGTTAGGTACAACGTTTTGTTGGCCAAATTAATGATCCCGGTTTTTAAACAATTCCGTCGGTAATTAACAAAATGTTAATAACTTTCGGCACATTATGACAGAGCGGCGCGCACTTCAAACCTCCGGAGGAATGCAGGATTTTAAAAAGTTCCTGCCATTTATTACCAGCAATTGGTGGATTGTAGTGCTTGCGGTTTCCTTGTCAGGCGGTCTCGGGTGGTTGTACGTATATAAACTTGAAAAAGTTTATGCCGTTAGTACACAGCTATTGTTGAAGTCCAATCAGGATTACAGTGCGGGTTCCTTGATTACCGACTCCAAATATTTTGGCAACGTAGGTCGAACATATATCGATAACTCCAACGAAATCCGTGTAATTAAGTCAAAGGATTTAATTGAAAGAGCATTGGAGCGCCTAGATTTGGACGTTTCGTATTTCCTCGTTGGTCGACTTCGCACCACAGAAGTGTATTCCGGTGTGCCGTTTTCCGTCAAAGTGATGAGCTTGCATTCCTCGTTGTATGAGCAGGACATGAGGTTTTTAATTACTTCCCCGACTTCGTTTACGCTGACATATTTAATGGATCAGACGGAGAATACAGTTAAGGGTAAATTCAACGAGGAATTGATCAGTCCGCATTTTCGATTAATGGTGACTTCTCGTGTCAACATTAAAGATAAGCTCACCGGTCCTAATCAGGCGAATTACCTCATTCGTCCACATCGCCTCGACTTTCTTACATCCGGCGTGGTTTCCCGTTTAACCGTTGAAAATCCTGAATACACTAACATTCTTAAAATCTCGCTGAATGATGTTATTCCCGAACGGGCAACACGCTTTCTAGACACATTATCTGCGGTATATATTGAAAATTCAATTTTGCAACGTCTGGATGTCAACAAGAATACGTTATTCTACATTGATAAGCAAATGGATGAAGTCACCAATATTTTGAACAATATTGAAGATACTTTACAAAATTATCGGGAAGAAAATTCAGTTATTGATTTGACCAGACAGTCGGATGATTATTTTAATAAATACATTAATTATCTGGATATGCAGCGCATGTTCGAATTGCGTTTGAAAACTATGGATGATTTGGAAAATTACGTGATTGAAGATAAAGATCCGTCATTTTTACCCCCGTACACTTATGCTCCGAAAGATGATGAATTTCAGTCGGAGGCATTAACTAACTTGTACAATATGCGTACACAGTTAATTCAAATACAAAACATTGCAAAACCCAATAACTTCTCTGTCCAATTATTACGTAACCAAATTGATTCAACTAAACGCGACTTGTTAGTCTATATTAATAACAACAGAAAAGCGATTAAGGACCAGATACTCAATGTTGAACAGCAAATCGTGGTTTATGAAGCCATTTTAAATGGTTTACCGGCCAAGCAACGAGGAATGCTGAATATTCAGCGTAAACAAAAGGTCAACGAAGATATGTACACGTTTCTATTGCAACGCCGTGCAAATACAATTATATCCAGAGCCAGTATAGTTCCTGAAACACAAATCATTGAAAAACCTCGATTTGCCGGTGTTGTTTACCCTAAGGAAAACGAATTATTACTTCGTTTTATTTTTGGAGGATTGGTTCTAGGTGGTTTAATTGCTGCAATTCGTATTATCTATTTCCACAGAATTCAATCTTACGATGAATTAAAGTTACGTACGAAATTGCCGATTATGGGTGATGTAGTATTCAATAAAACCGATAAGGAATTGATTATTGCTGTTGAATCCGATCCTAAATCACCGATTGCGGAATCGTTCAGGACAATTCGAACCAATTTGCAATTCATGACGGGTGCTCAAGGTTCTCACGTCATAGTCTTAACTTCAAACAGTCCCGGAGAAGGAAAAACATTCTGTTCACTCAACCTTGCAGCAATATTGGCTAAAACCGGTAAGAAAGTTATTGTATTGGAATTTGATTTGCATAAGCCACGAATTCAAGCCGGTTTTGGCGTTAAAGCGGAGAAGGGTATTTCGACCATTGCAGCAGGAAAGCACACAGTTGCCGAATGCGTAGAATCTTCTCGATTAGAAAATCTGGATGTCTTGTATTCCGGACCTATTCCTCCGAATCCTTCTGAAATTGTAAGTTCTCCGGTGTTTGGAGATATTATTGAATATTGTAAGTCCAATTACGAGTATGTCATTGTCGATACACCACCGGTTGGTCTAATTTCCGATGCATTATCGATAACAGGTAAAGCGAATGTTTTATTGTTTGTTATCAATACGAAGTTCTCTTATCGTCATGCATTAGAAAATGCGCATGAAATTGCGGCAATGAACCAGAATGTGCATTTCGGATTCATCTTAAATGGCGTAAAACGTAAGAAGAACCGGTATTATTATAACCGATACGGATATGGTTACGGTTACGGTTATGGAAAAGGTTACGGCTCTTACGGTTCTTATGGATCCTACGGATCCTACGGATCTTACGGAGAGGAGCCGCGTAAAAAGAAAGACTAATTAAATCCGATTAAGTTTATGTCGGATCACTCCAAAACTATTGTTATAGTAGGTGGCGGCTTGTCCGGAACCTGCATGGCTATTGCCTTACACCGAACCACTCCAAACCATCAGATCATAGTATTTGAAAAGAATCCGGAAGCGCCGGGGCGTGGAATTGCTTACCATACCGATTTTACGCATCAGCCTTTAAATGTGCCCGCTCAGGGAATGAGTATTTTCCCGGATCAACCGGACCATTTTGTGCAGTGGTTACTAAAGAACCGATTTCGATACAAACATCTCGTTCCTGAAGTGCACGCTAAGGTATTTGTTTCCCGAAAAGTTTTTGGTGATTATGTAACGGAAGAACTCGAGAAATCTATGCACGGTTCAGGTTCTCGTATTCAGGTGCGTATTGATCAGGTGTGTAAAATTGAAAAATCCGAAGAACGTTTTATTATCGGTACCGAATCGCAAGTTCAAATAACTGCAGATATTGTGATTTTAGGTTTGGGCAATTTTGTTCCGGCAGATATTCTTTCAGATGACCTTTCCATTTATAATGATCCAAAATATATCTCTAACCCCTGGACGGATAAAGTATATAGTGCATTAACGGGGTACGAGAATATTTTGTTGGCAGGCACCGGGCTTTCTGCTGTTGATGTTATTCTTGGTCTTTGTGTTCGTGGTTTTGAAGGTCACATTACCATGTGTTCACGTCGCGGTCGTTTGCCTTTGCCACACGATTTGTAGCACCCGCCTATGGTTATTGAATACCCCGGTGATCTGAGTCCTAAAGAATGGTTCTTGCTGGTGCGACAATTAATTCGGGATCATCACGATCAGCCGTGGATTACGATAATTGAAGGGCTTCGTCCGCATACTTCACGCATTTGGCAATCGTGGAATATGGATGAAAAAAGTTACTTCCTGCGTAAGCTTCGTCCGTTTTGGGAAATCGCTCGTCACCGTATTCCGCACGAGTCGTTTCAATTGGTGAATGAACTAATTCAGCGGGGAAAGTTAAAAATTGAAATTGGAACACCACGAATGATAAGCGCAGATGCCACGGAAATTACAGTCCAAATTTGTGGAGAGCAGGAGCCGTATTGTACGGCACGTTTCTCCAAAGTCATTAATTGCACCGGTCCTGAGTCTAATTGGCGTAAGATCAAATCCGATTTGATTCAATCTTTATCGGATGATGGTTTAATTACTATTGACGCTACAGGTCTAGGAGTAGCTTGTCAAGCTAATGGTGTCATTATCGGCAAACATGGAGAACACATCAAAGGATTGTATTGTCTAGGTCCTATGCGTAAAGCGCAGCTTTGGGAAACTACGGCGCTGCGCGAGATTCGGGAACAGGTATTCGATCTGGCAAGTAAATTCATTTAATCTTGTTTTTTTGATTAAAATTGAGTAAGTTTGTTACTCAATTATGATCGAGACCCTAATATCCTCAAAAACGCGTGTTAAGTTGCTGATTAAGTTTTTCATTAATCAAAACAACACGGCCTACCTGCGCAGTTTGGAGGAGGAATTTAAAGAATCCACCAATGGAATTCGTGTGGAGTTGAATCGTTTCGAAAAAGCGGGATTTCTGGAATCGTTTAACGAAGGCAATAGAAAGATTTTTAAAGCTAATACGGCCCATCCATTATTTTCGGATATCAATCGGATGATCCTTAAAACTGTTGGAGTGGAGCATGTTATGGACTACATCCTGCAGCGTATTGGAGGTTTGCAGGAGGTATATCTTGTGGGCGAACTGGCAAATGGACAAAGCGCCAACTGCATTGAGTTGGTTCTTGTCGGGGAGCGGCTGAATAAGAAATTCCTTTCGGAACAGGCGGAAAAAGCAGAAAGAAAGATCAGTAAAAAGATTCACTACAAGATTTTTACTCCGGATGAATTTGCGCATGATGTGATACGGTATAAAGGTTGTCAGCCGCTTCTGTTGTGGAGTAGGAGAAAATACGATAAAAAAGTTAGTTTTCAATCTTGTTTCTCAAATGTTGGTTAATCAAATTACATGTCAGGTAATAGGTGCAGCTATCTAAATTCATAATGAAATGAGGAGTGGACTTTTAGAAGGTAAATCGCATCAATGCGTGATGAAAGAATTGAAAGATAGGGGCGAGAGTTTTAAATCCGAATTTAAAATTCATATTAAATGAATTGGTATGCCATATATGTAAAATCCCGCGCTGAAAAAAAGGTAGCTGAAACGCTTTTGTCAAAACAAATCGAAGCTTACGCACCTTTAATCAAAACCATTAAACAGTGGAGTGATCGAAAAAAAATGGTTGAATTACCATTACTTAATGGTTACGTGTTTGTAAAAATAGATTTGAAGGATAAAGATAAAGTGGCACAAACAAAAGGCGTAGTAAATTTTGTGAGGTATTGTGGTGAGATAGCCAAAATCAGAGAACAAGAAATGAAACAATTGAAGCAGTTGGTTGATATACGTTATCATTTGGAAGTATCCGGTTGTAAAACAGAATATAAGGAAGGTAATAAGGTGAAAATTACTTCGGGGGCCTTAAAAAACATCGAGGGTTTTGTGACGGAGAATAAAGAAGGGCGTTTCATTGAGGTAGTGTTAGATTCTATTGATCAGGTGATTAAAGTGAAATTACCGAAAGAATTATTAATAGTTATTTAGAAATGAATAATCGAAATGAACAATGGGATTTAATAATCAAATCTAAAAACAATTGGTACCAAATAAATTTGGCATCTATTTGGAGATACAGAGATTTGTTATTGTTACTTGTTAGGAGGGATTTTGTGGCGGTTTATAAGCAAACCATTTTAGGACCCATATGGCTGTTTATACAACCTCTTTTTACCTCATTAACTTTTGCTTTTATTTTTGGAAAAATCGCAAGAATTAGTACTGATGGAGCACCTCCTATTGTTTTTTATATGGCGGGTATTACATTGTGGACTTATTTTGCCGATTGTTTGAATAAAACGTCTAATACATTTATTGCCAACGCCGGAGTATTTGGAAAAGTGTACTTCCCTCGTTTAATTATTCCTTTATCAGTTTTAGTTTCTAATTTGATTAAGTTAGCTATTCAATTATTAATTTTTGTAATCATCTGGCTGTATTATTTTAATGCATCTAATTCCATTCATCCTCAATGGAGTTATATGTGGTTAATACCAGTTTTAATTTTTATGATGGCAGGTTTGGGTTTGGGTTTGGGAATTTTAATTTCATCTTTAACTACCAAATACCGCGATTTAACTTTTTTAATCGGTTTTGGAGTGCAGTTACTTATGTATGCCAGTTCGGTAGTGTTACCTATATCAACTATGCCTGATAAAATTAAAACCATTATGCTCTATAATCCCTTAACTTCTATAATCGAATCTTTTAAGTTTATTTTTATAGGAAGTGGTACTTTTGATTTGGTATGGTTGTTATATGGACTCTGTTTTATGACCATCTTATTAGCATTAGCAATTATAGTATTTAATAAAGTAGAAAAATCCTTTATGGATACAGTTTAAAAAAATGAGTAATACAGTAATTAAAGTTGAGAATTTAGGAAAACAATACCATTTAGGAAAAGTGGGGACAGGCACTATTGCAAATGATTTAAAACGTTGGTGGCACATCGCAAGAGGGAAAGAGGATCCTTATTTGAAAATTGGAGATGTTAACGATCGTACCCAAAAAAGCAGTAATAATGATGTGGTATGGGCTATAAAGGATATTAATTTTGAAGTAAAACAGGGAGAAGTATTAGGTATTATTGGTAAAAATGGGGCTGGAAAATCGACTTTATTAAAAATTTTATCCCGAGTTACTGCACCAACCACAGGTGATATAAAAGTAAAAGGTCGTATAGCCAGTTTATTAGAGGTAGGAACCGGTTTTCATCCGGAGTTAAGTGGCAGAGAAAATATATTTTTAAATGGCGCTATTTTGGGGATGACTAAGGCAGAAATAAAAACTAAGTTTGATGAAATAGTTGAATTTAGTGGGGTTGAACGATACATCGACACGCCTGTTAAACGCTATTCATCCGGTATGTATGTGCGATTAGCGTTTGCAGTGGCAGCGCACCTTGATTCTGAAATTCTGATTCTTGATGAAGTTCTTGCAGTAGGGGATGCTGAGTTTCAGAAAAAGTGTCTGGGAAAGATGCAGGATGTGTCCAGAAATGAAGGTAGAACGGTTTTGTTTGTTAGTCACAACATGCAGGCCATTTCTACACTTACAACTCGTGCAGTATTTCTTAAAAATGGTAAAATGGCCGGTGAAGGTCTGAGTGCTGAAATGATTCAATTATATTTAGAGGACAACATTCAAAAGGAGCTTAGATACAATGGAAAGATTTTATCTGATAAACCAAGTATTACCTCTGTTTGCATAGTCACTTCAGAACCCGGGAATGTTCACATACACGGCAAGCCACTACAAATTAAATTTACAATCAATACCCCATATCCAATTGATAATTCAGCATTATCGTTTCAAATTGTTAATCTGCGCGATGTTTCAGTTGTGCACGCTTGGACATTTGATTCAGATCGTCCAATGTTACGAAATGCGGGAGAAGAGGAAATAGTTTGTATAATTCCTAGGACTCGGCTTTATATGGGTAAGTATATATTAAATGTTCATTTTGCAAGATCATTTGGAGCAGAAAAGTTTGAGACATTGCTTGGGATATGTCCTTTTGAAATAGTAATGTACGGAATGGACAGAGAGTACAAATGGGTTCCGGATACATGTGTTTATTTGGAAGAATCCGAATGGGTAATAAATAAAAGGAGAACATGATCAGAAAAATTTTTAAAAAATCTGAAAGCATGAAATCAGCTAATACCAGTGAACAAAATGTTCTGGTTAAACTGCAGCCTTTTACAATGGGCAACATGGAAGGACTAAAGTTGCACCAAGCATTGGCAAAGTACATACGTGAAAAAAAGGTAGAAGGGGATATAGTTGAATGCGGAGTTTACAATGGTGGTTCTTCTGCTGCAATGGCTAATGAAGCAGATATGGCTAAGCGCCGTTTGTGGATGTATGATTCATTTGAAGGCATGCCTGATGTTAAGGAAATTGACGGTGCAGATGCTGCTAAATACGTTGGACAATGTGTTGGTGAAATTACAAAGGTGGAAGCTGCGATGAATCTTATCGGACTTCCAAAGGAAAAATATGTAATTAAGAAAGGTTGGTTTAATGACACTTTCCAAACTGAGGGTCCTCAAAAAATTGCATTACTCCATATTGATTCTGACTGGTATGATAGTGTAATCGTTTGCCTTGATCGATTTTATGATCTGGTTGAAGAAGGAGGCGTAATCTTATTGGATGATTTTGGACATTGGGAAGGATGCAGAAATGCGTTCTACGATTTTGTGAAGAAACGTGATTTGAAGCCGCTCGTTGAAAGAAGAGGTCACACGCAGTTATACTGGGTGAAACGAAAAGAAAATAACCGGGATAATTCCGGGTTACAAATGTTTCACGAAAGTCTGAAATAAATGAGCACGGATAAACAATCGGTTAAGAATTATTATGACGATGTTGCTTTACGCAAACTGAGCTCATTTTTGAAACCTAATCTTCGGGTGGAATCAGCATGGGCAACTCTTATCGGAAGCATAGGCAAGCCACGCAGAATTCTTGAAGTAGGTTGTGGTGTCGGGGATATCACATTCAGATTATCGAGGCATTTCCCTAATGCAGATGTAACAGGGTTGGATATCAGTCCGCGTTCTATTGAAATTGCGAATAAAGTTTTTGGTGGCAGCAAACTGAATTTTGTTGCCGGAGAGATAAATGCATTAGCTGAAAAGGAATTTGATGTTGTTGTAATGATGGATGTTTTTGAACACATAGATAATAACGACAGGGAAGGTTTTATGTGTTCGATAAGAGATTGCATTGCCACGGGTGCTTTTGTTTTCGGAAGTTGTCCTACTCCGGAATTTCTCGCATGGCTTAAAGTCAATTCGCCTCAGCACATTCAGCCTATTGATGAAGATATTACAATCGATGTTATTGCTGATTTGGCCCGCGTCACAGGGTTGAGATTAATCATGTACAAAACAGTTTCGATCTGGTTTAGCGGTGATTATTTTCATTTTTTACTCGGACCGCAACATTCTATTAAACCTCTTGCCGTGGTCAGCAGTAAACAACCTAACAGGTTTAAGGAAGGAGTGAAAATGATTTTACGCGGAAATAAGAAAAACATTCATTCAAATGATCTTACGGCGGAAGATAAACTTGCATTGATCAGATTGCGGATGGGCGATGAATTTACTCGTGAATTGCAGAAATTGCTGTAATGAAAGATTACTTTGTAAACATATCACTTAAGGATGAGGTACCCGATTTGTACCTTGTCAGAAGTGCTATCAGAGATTTTCTGGTGAATGAAAAAGTAAATCTGCGCGGACGTTTTCTTGATTTTGGATGCGGCGAAATGCCCTACAAAAAAATGCTCTGCGAGAATTCGGAAATCAAGGAATACATAGGACTTGATCTTGATGTAGCCACGGCGCACCGAAAAAACAAACCTGATCTCACGTGGGATGGTAAAACAATTCCACTCGCTGATAACACGATTGACTGTGCAATGGCAACGGAAGTATTTGAACATTGTGCGGATCCTGAGTTAGTCATGGAGGAAATATGCCGAGTCCTCAAACCAAGCGGTTTTCTGATTTTTACTGTTCCTTTTTTGTGGCCGTTGCATGAGGTGCCGTATGATGAGTACAGGTACACGCCATTTTCTCTTGAACGTCACCTGAAACAATCAGGTTTTTCCTCTGTTAACATCAGCGCATTGGGCGGATGGAACGCATCTATGGCGCAAATGCTGGGCCTGTGGTTAAGGCGTGCTCCGATGCCTGAAAGAAGAAGGAAACTCATGAAATTTATTTTGATGCCTTTTTACCGTTACCTCATTAAAAGAAATTTCCCGGTTAGGAAATTTGGCGAAAGCACAATGGTAATAGGGCTGTGCGGAAAGGCGGTTAAATGAAAAAGAGTTTACGTATCGCAATTTGCGCACCCAATCAGCATTCGGGTTCGGAAACATTTATTGCCAATCATGTCGCTCATCTGCCGGGCGAAATATTTTTTTTATACGGTGGCTGGTTTCCTTTCAACTTCAATGGAAAACCATTGACTGCTTCTGTAAAAAGCTGGCCGCTTCAGGGTTTCATTCAAAAAATACTCGGAAACAAGACCGTTCCTGAATCACGTGAAACACTTTTCAAAAAATTTCTGGTTCATTTTCATGGATTCGATGCCTATCATCACAGCACGCTGGAGCAGTACGGAGAAAAATATAAAACTGTATTAAACAAGGCTGCTGCTGTTGTAGCAGTTTCGGCTGATATGAAAAAGCAATTGGTGAAAGTAGGGATCGAAGAAAACAAAATCGAGCTGATCCATTACGGAGTGGATATTTCACTGTTTTCACCTCCTGTAAATAAACAGTTTACGCCTTCATTTATTGGTGTTGGAAGGTTCGTTTCGAAGAAGGCGCCTCATCTTACCATTCTTGCATTTGCTGAGGTAGTGAAGGAATTTCCTGACGCACGACTCACCTTGGCAGGCGATGCAGGTTTGGGAAATGCTCCTGAATTACTCATTACCTGTAAACAGCTGGTTAAGGCTTTGCATATTACAGATCGTGTTAGTTTTCCCGGTTCAGTGCAACAGCAGGAAATAGCTCGGCTGATGAAAGAGTCCGGTGTATTTGTCCAGCATTCTGTTGTATCAGATTCCGGTGACTCCGAAGGAACTCCGAATACAGTTATTGAAGCAAGTGCTTCAGGGTTGTGTGTAATTGCTACAAGCCATGGTGGTATTCCCGATGTTGTAGTGCATGAAGAAACCGGTTATTTGTGTGATGAATTTGACGTTAAGACCATGGCAGCAATGATGAAAAAGGCATTGCAGGATCCTGCCAGGACATTAAGTATGGGAGAGGCAGGAGCACAGAGGATCAGAAGTAATTTTGATTTATCACAACAGTTGAATAAATTATATGAAGTTTTGGAGCGTGCAGTATGAAAACATTCCTGAAGAAAATTTTTGGTAAGCCTGCGGTTAATCTCACACCTCTTCAACAATTGGTGGCGAAGCAGAAGGATATACGCATTGTGGTTGGTTCCGGAGGTCTTGTTCCTCCAGCAGGATGGATTGCAACTGAAGTTACAAGCCTTGATGTTACCGATCAGAAGAATTGGGATTTCTTGTTGAAGAAGAGAACAGTATCCAATGTTTTCGCCGAACATGTATGGGAACACCTCACACCTCAACAGGCCGACCTCGGAAATAAAAACATATTTCAATACCTGAAAACGGGAGGACGTTTTAGGCTGGCTGTGCCCGACGGCTTACATCCGGATCCTGATTATATCAATCATGTAAAAATAGGAGGGACAGGTCCCGGAGCTGATGATCATAAAGTACTTTACACGTACAAAACATTGCGTGAATCACTGCAGATAGCAGGCTTCGATGTGGTGCTGCTGGAGTACTGGGATGAGAACGGAAAATTTCATTTCACGGAGTGGAGCACCGATCACGGTAAAGTAATGCGTTCAAAGTGTTTTGATCAGCGGAATGCTGCCGGAGAATTGAAATACACTTCGCTCATTATTGATGCCGTAAAACCGTATGCATGAACTTGCTCCCATAGTTCTCTTCTGTTACAACCGTCCTGAACATACACGGCAGACTCTTCTGGCGCTGTCTGAAAATTTACTGGCTGAGCAATCCCGGCTTTTTATTTTCTGCGACGGTCCCAAACCGAACGCCGATGAAAAACAACTGAAGAAAATTCAGGAAGTACGGGAAATTATAAAGAGCAAAAAGTGGTGCGGCACGGTTGACGTTGTTGAACAGAAAACCAACAAGGGACTAGCCAACTCGGTGATTGACGGGGTAACTAATATCGTAAATCAGTTTGGAAAAGTGATTGTGCTCGAAGATGACCTAGTGACGTCAAACTATTTTCTTGAGTATATGAACACCGCCTTGGAGAAATACAAGGACGAAGAAAAGGTAATGCAGGTGTCGGGGCATCAGTTTCCGGTTAAGCAGTGGGAAAAAAGCAATCAGGCATTCTTCCTGCCATTTACGACAAGCTGGGGATGGGGCACGTGGAAAAGAGCGTGGGAATGTTTCGATATTAATGCAAGGCGCTTTAAGATACTAGATTTAAGTCCCGAAATGAGAAGCGAATTTGATTTAAAAGATTCAGTTCGCTATTCTGAAATGCTCAAGATTCAAATGACTACTTCTGAAATTGATTCATGGGCAATTCGTTGGTGGTTTAGTGTATTTCTTCAAAAAGGAATTGTGCTGTTCCCAGATCGATCTTTAGTTAGGAACATTGGCTTTGGAACTGAAGCTACACACACTACACAAAATGTTTATGGCGATTCAGATTTCAACGGCGATTATAGGATAACGAATTTGCCAACTTCTTTCGACATCAATCAGGACGCATTTGATTCCGTTTGTAGATATTTAAAGACAAAGTCTGGAGTTTTAAAGTCAACTGTGCAGGCAAAAAAATCATTTTTTCAGCGTATATTGTCCGTAATATCGAAGAGCAAACATTGATTTTCTTTATGTTAAAAAGGTTATTTCGGCGTTTATTTTTCAATTCTATTTCGACACATGAAATCAGAGAGATATTGGAAAGGGAGTCGATTATTAGCTGTGAAAGAAATTCAGTTAAAGAAGATTCTTCCCGCTTTTACGCGGAGGCATCAGTAAATAATTTCCAACACAAACGTGATTCTATTTCGATTGGATCTGACTCTCACATAAGAGGAACACTTCAGGTTTTCGCATATGGAGGAAGTATTCGAATTGGTAATTACTGCTATATCGGGGAAAATTCACATATATGGTCTGGCGACAAAATTGAAATTGGAAATAATGTTTTGATTTCCCATCAGGTAAATATTATTGATTCCAATTCACATGAGATCAACGCTTTTGAAAGAGCCGAAGGGTACAAGCATATATTGACTAAAGGTCATCCAAAAGAAAAAGGTAGTATTCATACCGCACCAATTCTGATAAAAGATAATGTTTGGATCAGCTTTGGATGCATCATTCTCAAAGGAGTTACAATTGGTGAAGGTGCGGTAGTTGCTGCTGGAAGTGTTGTGACAAAAGATGTAGCACCATTCTCGCTGGTTGCAGGGAACCCTGCACGATTTATTAAAGATTTGCCAAGATAAGAGGAAGAGATTATTATTCAAATAAGGAAGGACCCGGCTTATAAAGAGTTGGTGAAATTGGCTTATTTCGACGAGGACCTTACCCTAAATGTCACGCGTTTTCAGGCATCGGAAGAATTTGCCGCTACCGTACAATATATTCGACAGTACACACAAGCCACTGCATTACCTCTACGTATTGCGGATATTGGTGCAGGTAATGGTATTGCTGCCGTTGCTTTTGCGTTGATGGGGTTTGATGTAACCGCTGTAGAACCTGATCCGAGTGATACTGTAGGTGCCGGTGCTATTCGAGAGTTAAAGGCGCATTACAATTTAAGTAACTTGAATGTGGTAGAGGCGTTCGCTGAAGAAATGCCGATTTCCTCCGATTATTTCGATGTAGTGTACATCAGGCAGGCAGTGCATCATGCATGCAACTTAAATCAGTTTATGCATGAGGCGTCACGTTTATTAAGAAAAGGTGGAATTTTAATCACCGCTCGCGATCATGTGGTATATAACGATGCCGACAAGACATGGTTTTTACAAGTTCATCCGTTACATAAATTTTATGGAGGAGAAAACGCGTATACGGAAGCGGAATATACATCAGCAATTAACAATGCAGGATTTAGCATAATTGAAATATTGCGACATTACGATTCAGTTATCAATTATTTTCCTGAATCAACATCGACGATTTCGGAAAAGCGGGCAGCGCGTCAAGCATATGTAGAAAGTAATTTTCAGCGTAGAATTCCATTATTATTCAGAACTTGGTCGAGTGTTCGAAGTTGGTATTTTAACCGAGCAGAACGACAACTGGGACCGGTATTGGATGCTAAAAAAATACCGGGACGTTTAATTTCATTTATAGCGCAAAAGTAGTGGAAAGAATAATTGTTGTCGGTAGTGTTGGATTTATTGGGAGTGCGTGTTGCAACCATTTTTCGCAATCGTATGAAGTTATTGGTGTGGACGTTCTTCCTGCCAGACATTCACGAGAAATTCAGATTGCTCATATCCAAGATATGCGGGCGATAATACAACAGTTTCCGGCAAAGGCTATAATCAATGCATCGGGTTCAGCGCACGTGGGTTTCTCATTTGAACAGCCTGAAAAGGACTATGAATTGAACGTTGCGAATGTAGCTGTATTATTGGAAGCTATTAGAGCGTATCAGCCCGAATGTCGGTTTATGAATTTTTCAAGTGCGGCAGTTTATGGTAATCCTGAAATGTTGCCAATTAATGAAGATGATGCTACTAGGCCACTTTCTCCTTACGGTAAACATAAGCTGCAAGCGGAGCACTTACTATCGGAATATTACCACAAATGCAGCATAGCAACATTGAGTATGCGAGTATTTTCGGCATACGGGCCGGGTTTACGCAAACAATTATTTTGGGATCTATTCTCGAAGTGGAAACGCAATCCCAATGTACAATTATTTGGAACCGGGAATGAAAGTCGCGACTTTATCTATATTGATGACGTAGTAAAAGCTGTCGATACGCTGCTTCACAAAGCCCATTTCGACGGCAGTGCCATTAATGTGGCATCCGGTATAGAAACTACGATAAGCGAGGCCGCAACATTGTTCTTAGAAGCTTTGAAAAGTCCTTACCGACTTAGTTTTTCCGGCGAGCACAAAAGTGGAGATCCGGCGAATTGGCGCGCGGACATCTCTAAACTGGAAGCGTTAGGCTTGGAACCACAGATACCGTTTGTGCAAGGAGTTAAGGATTTGGCAAATGCATACAAAGCCTTACATTTGACTAATGAGTAGTGCGAATCTTGTAAAGATTATTATTCCCGAAGTGGATGTGACCGCGTGGATGGGTGGCAAGTTGTACTACGAAAATCTTAAGAAAACAGTTGAAGAGTTTTTTCCTAATATTTCTTTTGTCACTTACGATGCGCGGTTTAAGCCCGGAGTTGAAACCGGCATAAAGGCTCGAATTGCCCGCAAAATCAAAGGTGTAAATTATATTGATGCTTTGCATCAAAATGCAAAAGAGTATTTTAACGGGCTTACGGGTAATTGTAAGTCCGTGATTTTTTCCAATCACAGCATTACATACACGGGCGGTGTCCCTTATTTATTCTGGATTCCTGACTTCCAATTTTTACACTTGCCCGAATTTGCAGAGCCTGAATATATCGAGCGTCAAAAAAAGTTAGCGTCATCCGGTGCTGCTCAGGCTACAGCGGTTTTATTAAGCAGTAACGATGCGCGTCAAGACTTTTTGAATTTCGTGCCGGAATACAGCAATAAGGCTCGTGTGGTTTCTTTTGTGAAGTCTATTGACAAGCGCTATTTACAAAACTCTCCCGAGTTGGTTGCTAAGAAGTATCATTTGCCGAATTCTTTCTTCTATGTTCCGAATCAATTTTGGAAACATAAAAATCATCTGCTTGTGTTGAAAGCATTAGTTGTATTAAAGCAACAGGGTGTAGTTCCGTTCGTCGTGTTTTCCGGTAATTGTAATGACTTTCGAAACCCCGATTATTTTAGTGAATTATTGAACTATACGAATACCAATGGTATCCGCGAACAGGTTGCGTTTCTTGGGATGATACCTTACGAAGATGTGATCGCATTGATTCGTCAATCTGTAGCAGTTATCAATCCGTCGTTGTTTGAAGGATGGAGTACAACAGTAGAAGAAGTGAAATCTATAGGGAAGCGCATGTTGTTATCTGATTTATCTGTTCATCGTGAACAGTTTTCGGACAACGATGCATTTTTTGCCGTATCCGATCCGGCAGAGTTAGCAGAAAAAATGAAGACGTTTTTATCACTGGTGCCTGGCCCTGATCAGGAGCGGGAAAATATGGCGGAAGTGGCAACAGTATCTCGACGTCGAATTTTTGCAGAACAATTTGTAGCAATTATAAACGATCTTATAGCTCTTTAACCGTGGAAACGCTACCTAAAATTACGGTTATTACGCCATCGTTTAATCAAGGCGGGTATATCGAAGAGACGATAAGGTCTATTCTTGATCAAGCATACCCAAACCTGGAATATTTTATTATTGATGGTGGAAGTACGGATAATACAGTTGACGTTATAAAGAAATATCAAGATAAAATTACTTGGTGGATTAGTGAAAAAGATCGTGGACAGACCGATGCATTAAATAAAGGTTTCAGGAAATCTACAGGATCTATTTTGTGTTGGATAAATAGTGACGACGTCCTGGCACCGGGTTGTTTACAGCATGTAGCGTCATTGTTTCAAGCTTCGAAATGCAATTTAGTAAGCGGGCCAATTGAAATTTTTGATAATCAAAAACGATGGCGTTATGCTCCTGCGTATCAGCCGGGTGAATCGCTGCAAGTGGCAATTGGTAAAGATTTTTATAATCAACCTGGCACATTTTTTAACAGAGAAGCGCTGCATCGCGTGGGCTTATTGGATGAGCGTTTGCATTATGTAATGGATAAAGAATGGTGGATTCGATACCTGTTGTACTGCGGTGTAGAGAGCATTACGGTAACGGATCGTATCTTGGCGTATCACCGGTATCACGATACTTCAAAAACTATCGCACAAGTGGATAAGTTCATGACGGAATACGCACAGATTATCTATGCACACTGTATGCAGGCTCATCAAGTTAAATTAGCGCAAGTATTGAGTTTGAAGTATCACGTGCAATCTGCTGCTTACTCATGTAATCATAGTATGGAGAATTGGCATGATGCATACGGTATACAGTTGGTGGCTAATTTGCTCGTGAGGAGGGTGTGTTTGCCGTTATCTCCGAAGGACTATGAATTAGCACGTGCACTGGTTACAGTTGTTCCTGATGAAATATATATCGCAGATGCCGGCTGTGCCGTTAAGTGGCAATGTCTTCGCGATTTGGGACATTCTTCGTCGTATATGATGTACCGATGGAAGGCGCCATTGCGGGCCTTAATTAACTGTTTTAAAAGGTAAATTTCGAATAAGTACAATAATGTTGGAGAAATGATATTTAAAAGAATAGTTAAATTTCTTGGATTTGAATCAAATCGTAAACTGCTCGGTAAAAAGTTTACCAATATATACGAGCACAATTTGTTCAATGGGCAGGAGTCGGTATCCGGCCCGGGTTCCGATTTGTTACAAACAGAAGTATTACGTAATGAATTGCCGGTGGTATTTAAACAATACGGTATTACTTCCGTGGTAGATGCTCCATGTGGTGATTTCTATTGGATGCAGCGCGTTAATCTGGATGCGGTAAAATATATCGGTTGTGATATAGTAGAAGCCCTAATTGAAAAGAATAACTCCTTATACGCGTCTGATCTGCGATCTTTCCGACGTGCTGATATTGTTAATGAATTACTACCAAAGGCAGATGTCATTTTTTGTCGAGATTGCTTAGTACATCTAACATACGAACAAGCCATACTGGCAATCAGTAATTTTAAAAAATCCGGAAGCACCTATATGCTTACTACAACCTTTCCGGGTCGCACTAATCGTGACTTAGGCGATATTCTTTGGAGACCATTAGATTTGACCCGGCCACCTTTCAATCTTCCACCGCCTGTGCACATCATACTCGAAAAATGTACCGAGAACAATGGAAGATATGCAGATAAGAGCATGGGATTGTGGCGATTGAAGGACGTAAAATTGTAACACCGTGATACCGTCCGGAGTGGATATTGCTTTTGTATTTCATGATACCGGCTTAACCGGTGCATCTGTTGCCCTGCTCCGGTATCTGCAATTTGTAAAAGCGCAACAATACTTTTCGTTTGTTGCTCTGGTGCCGGGGAAAGGTTCATTATTCACAGAGTTATGCACTCTTACGGAACCGATAATTTATAGCGCAAGTGTACATCCAGCTTCACGGTTAACTAGATTCATTGATGCAATCCTACAAAGGACAACTACTATAAATCGAACAGCTGCATTGTTGGAACATCTGGAGGCGGTTCAGCCTCAGTTAGTGTATTTCAATACCGTGGTTTGTGCGCCTTACATTGAAGCCTTGGTTCAAAATAGTTCAGCACAAGTTGTTTGGCATATACATGAATTGAAACATGGTGTACAATTAACGGGAATCGATCCAAACAAAGCATTGAATGAACATCCTAAACTTATTGCCAACTCTGAAACAACTCGTTCATTTTTAGCCACTTCGTTTAAGCTAGATCCGAAAATGATTTCTGTACATACTCCGTGTTTGCCTTTAGTAAATTCAGTTAAACGCAAAAATCGGCAAGTAACAGATAGCGCTAGGGTAGTGGCTTGCGGTACTGCTTTACATTCAAAAGGGATTAACGATTTTGTACAATTAGCAATGAAGTACAAGGAGTTGTTTCCGACCCCAAAAGTTTCTTTCGAATGGGTGGGCAATATTAAGTATTTGTCTCGGGAGTTAATCTGCAGTTTAGAAACGGCTCGCAGCTTTGTTCATTTTCGTGGTGTTATTCAAAATATGGATGCCATATACAACGATACAGATGTACTGGTGTCGCTATCACATGAAGAATCATTTGGTTTAACAATTATTGAAGCTGCATCGTTTGGTGTTCCTGCTGTGGGTTATAATAACTCGGGTGAAATAAGTAGGTTACTGGTTGCTGCGGGTAGTACACTGTCAGATCGTGGAAATTTCGACGCAGTGGCTCAATCTATCCATCTGTTGTTAACTGATCGGGAAAGTTATGTTCGCCGGTGCGACGAGGTCTTTGAATGGTCGCGGCAATACGCAGCCGAAAAAGTAGTTCCGAATTGGCTAGCTACAGTTAAATCATTCTTGAACGAAAAGTAATGAAGCCCCTCGTATCTGTCATAGTTCCTAACTATAATCATGCTGCGTTTCTTCAGCAGCGTCTGGACAGCATTTATAATCAGACCTATTCTAATTTTCAAGTTATATTACTAGACGATTGTTCAACTGATCATTCTTTACAAATATTAAAATTGTTTGAGAATCATGTACGAACGAAGTGTTTAATATGCAATACGGTTAATAGTAAAAGTCCGTTCAGTCAGTGGAAAAAGGGTATTCAACAGGCTGATGGATTGTTACTTTGGATTGCCGAAAGCGATGATTATGCAGATTTAAATTTTCTTCAGGTAAGTGTTGATGCAATTTTGTCCGGTGCAGATTTGTGCTATGCCAAAAATTGTCGTGTAAATGAAATGGGTGCACCGTTTTCCGGTGATTCTATGTATTGGTATCGCGATATATCAGATACACGATGGTTAAACTCGTTTCGGGCAGATGCGAAGACGGAGTTGCGGGATGTCTTGTTTAAAAAATGTGTTATCAATAATGCGAGTGCAGTTGTATTTAAAAAAAATGAGCTTACCGAAGAGCTGTTAAACCGTGTTAGCGGCATGTTTTATTCCGGCGATTGGCTATTCTGGATGTTGTATTTCGAGAATATCAGCACGTTGATTTATACAACAGCAACTACTAATTATTTCAGGACACATGCCGGCGTAACTCGTGTAACTGCGCCGGAACGAAGGAATCCGGAAAATTTGAAAGTGCTACGTTATGTTCTGCAACACCCGTTAAGCAGCGGTCAACGATTGACTTTAGCACGGTATTATTTTGCTCATCACTTTGTGATACCGGCAAGACGAAAAATTCGATTTCATTTCTTGTTCCTCGTGGCCATTTGTAAGAATGTTCCTTTATTAATTTTACCGTGGTTAAAGTTTATAATCACCGGAGAACGAAAATGATGAGGCGTAATAAAATCTGGATTACGAGCGCTTGGTATCCGACCGCCACTTCAACAGCGGGAATTTTTGTCAAAGAACAGGCAGAAGCGCTGCAGCGTGCGGGACATGAGGCGCATGTGTTAATCATTACATACTCCACCTTAGGCCAGGGTATTAAAGCACGTTTCAATAAACCCGATAAGAACTTCGACGCATCAGGATCAATTCAAGTGCATCATTTTCATGTTCAGGTGCTGCGTTCTTTGTCGCATACCAGAAATCCACAACGGCTATTGAAGGGAATTATTTTAAAGGATGTTGCTCGTCAATCGCGCAAATTAGCTGCAATTGCAGGTATTCCGGATATTATCCATCACCACTGTTTATCGGATAACGCATACGTGGCAGAACATCTGGCGACACAATGGAATATACCGTATGTATTTACGGAACATTCGAATTACAGGACTGATGACGAATTGAATAAATTCAATGTGTTTGAAACGTACGAAGACAGAAAACGATTTGTTCAAGGAGCTGCTGCTCGTATTGGCGTAAGTGAAAATCGCGCAAAATCGTATTCGGATTGTTACGACGCTCCGTTTGAAGTAATCGGCAATTTGGTTTCGGATGTTTTTCGTGTGGAACCTGTTCGCGTGGAGAAGGAGAAAAAATTCACTTTTTGTGCAGTAGGAATTCTCGAACATCGGAAACGTTATGATCTTCTGATTGATGCCTTTGCAAAAGCATTTCGAGGCAAAGAGGCTCAGTTATTAATTGCAGGTTCCGGCACACGAAAGCATGAGCTGGAGCAGTTGTGCCAATCACTGCAGGTTAGCGAGCAGGTGAAGTTTTTGGGAAAATTGAATCGTCAGGAATTAATCGAATTGTTCGATCGTTCTCAGTGTCATGTGTTGGCTTCGGATGAGGAGACATTTGGTATTGTACACGCTGAAGCGATGTTTCGCGGATTGCCTGTTATATCGACAATTTGCGGAGGACCGGAAGAAATCATCACTCCTGAATCGGGATTATTGGTTCCGAAAGGTGATGTCGTTGCATTAGCCAATAAAATGATAGCACTTCAGCAACAGTACTCCTTATACAATAGCGATAAAATTCGTCAATCCGCTATTTCACGATTTGCCGAAACAGAAGTAGTAGGTCAATTACAGCGGGTATATCAACAAGTATTGTCGCAACATTCCTGAAACCATGAAACAATTTATTAAAAATATTATTTTTAATATTCCACCTGTTCGCAGGATGAAGGAGGAATTAGAGCGTTATAAGACGTATCATCCGCCCGGACATTATTACAGTCCGATTCCTGACAAACAGTACGTTCGGGACAATGCCGAAAGAATATTTGATCGTTCATCAAAGCAATTAGCCGGCATCGATTTGAGAATTGATCAGCAGTTGGAATTGGTGCGGGAATTATCCGCTTATGGTACATTACATGGTCTTCCCGCAAGAAAACGGGAAGGTTTCAGATATTGGTTTGAAAATCCCTTATTTTCCTGGTGCGATGGTGTAATTCTGTCTTCCATGATCCGACACCTCAAACCGAAACGTATTATTGAAGCGGGTTCCGGTTATTCTTCTGCCGTAATGCTGGATGTCAATGAGAAGTATTTTAATAATGAAATTGACATTTGTTTGATTGAACCGTATCCTGTGCGACTGAACGGTTTGACGAAAGGATTTAACCGAAATTACAGCATTACGGAAAAGTTTATTCAGGATTTAAATCCTGAATTTTTTAAAGAGCTTCGAGCGAATGACATTTTGTTCATTGATTCCACGCACGTTTCCAAAGCGGGTAGTGATGTGAATTTTATTTTATTTGAATTATTACCAAAATTATCATCAGGAGTAATCATACATTTTCATGATGTATTTTATCCGTTCGAGTATCCGCAAGAATGGATTGAAAGAGGATACGCGTGGAATGAAGACTATCTGTTGCGTGCCTTTTTGATGTATAACAGGGAGTTTGAGCTGTTGTTATTCAATAATTTTCTGGAGATTCATTATCCTGACGTTTTGCAGCAGTATTTACCCGATACACTAAAACATCCGGGCGGTGGTTTGTGGTTAAGAAAAAAGTAAGCGGATGAAAGCTATTATAATACAGGCACGAACAGGTTCAACGCGTTTACCGGGAAAAGTACTGGCCGATTTTTATGATGGTCAGTCTATTCTTGAAATCATCATTAATCGTTGTAAGGAATTGGATGCTGAATGGCCGGTCATTGTTGCAACAAGTGCCGCTGATGCAGATAAAGCTATCGTGAATCTGGCGACAGCATGCGGTGTAAAGACTTTCGCGGGTGATGAGCAAGACGTCTTGAAACGTTTCATTGATGCAGCAGAGCAATTCGGAGCGCGGAAGCTCATTCGGGTTTGTGCTGATAATCCTTTTCTGGACACAAGTTTACTGAACGAATTGTTGGCTTTCGCGGACAAACCGGAAGTTGAGTATGCCTCGTATGTAGTTGCACCGGGACTGCCGGCGATTAAAAGTCATTGGGGAATATTTGCGGAATACGTAACACTTGAAGCTTTGCAAAAGGTGAATTCACTAACGCAGCAATCCTTTTATCACGAGCATGTTACCAATTTTTGTTACGGAAATCCGGATCAATTCAGGTGTGAATGGATAAAAGCACCTGAATTGATATACAATCATACCGGCTTTCGATTTACGGTTGATACACCACAGGATTTTGAAATCGCCCGGGAAATGTATGGTATATTGCAGAAGGCAGGAAAGTCCTGTAACTTTAAGGAGTTGATAGCGCTGGTGACCACTAATGAAAAATATCGGTCAGTGATGCGCTCGCAGATAGAAGAACAATCGAAATGATGGATAACAGGATTTACGTCATCGGAGAAATTGGTCAGAATCACAACGGTTCTGTGGATATCGCAAAGCTGATAATTGATTCAGCGGCGCGCCCGATTGATGAGAATTTGTTCGGCCTGCAACTAAAGCCGATGAATGCAGTGAAGATGACCAAACGCGACTTAAAGGAAGAATTGTCCAAGTCGCAAATGGATCGTCCATATGATAGTCCGCATTCGTTCGGTAAAACATACGGCGAACACCGTGCTTTTCTGGAATTGGATGATGATGCACACTTTGAGTGTTACAAATACGCGAAAGCATACGGTTTGGATTTTGTTGAAACCTTGTGTGCAATCGGTAACCTGTCGTTATTTAAATTATTCACTCCGGATTATTTAAAAGTTGCCAGTCGCGATTTAACGAATCTGCCGCTGCTGAATGCATTGGCAGAAACCCAAACACCGATAATTTTATCTACCGGAATGGCAGGTAAAAAGGAACTGGACGATGCTTTGGAGGTGATTACAAAACATCACAACAAGATTTCAATTTTACATTGTGTATCGCAATATCCGACTCGTCCCGAAAATGTGAATTTGTTAACCATTAAATGGCTGCAACAACACTACGGGCAATATACCATCGGCTATTCGGATCACACGATCGGCATTTCCACTCCTGTTGCCGCGGCAGCAATGGGTGCACGAATTATTGAAAAGCACATCACACTGGATCGTCGCATGAAGGGTACAGATCAGGCCGGATCATTGGGGCCTGATGGTATTAACCGAATGATGCGCGATTTGCGAGTGCTGGAAATGTCTTTCGGTAAAGAAGAAATTTTTATTGAACCCGGCGTAGAATCGGCGCGATTAAAATTGGAACGATCCATTGCAACGCGTCGCGAAATCAAAGCAGGAGAAACAATAACCGAACAGGATGTACACATGTTGTCTCCGGGCGATGGTTTTCGTTGGGCACAGAAAGATCAGGTGCTTGGTAAGAAAGCAGCGGTGAATATTCCTGCCGACGAGGTCATCTATTCAAATCAACTAGCAAAGTAATTTATGAGTGATTCGAACATTGTAACCAAAAGTATTGCATCAGAAGCTGAACAGGAGCGTCGTCTTGCTTTCGTGAACAGTTATAAAAACAATCCTATTCCGGAAAATGAACAGTTAAGCAATGTCGGTTTATTTGTAAAAAGACAAGAACTCACGAAAATGATGTTTCTGTCGGATATTTATAAAATGATGCTTCCTGTTCATGGTGTTATCATGGAATTTGGTGTGCGCTGGGGACAGAATTTGGTGACGCTGACCAATCTGCGCGGCATGTTAGAACCTTACAATTACAGCCGTAAAATTATTGGTTTTGATACGTTTGAAGGCTTTCCTTCCGTGCACGACAAAGATGGTTCGCACGGCATCATCACCGAAGGCGCGTTTTCTGTTACTCCGAATTATGAAGACTATTTAGCCGGAGTTTTAGATTATCATGAAAAAGAATCACCGCTGTCTCATATTAAAAAGAATTCCTTGGTTAAAGGAGATGCGGTGAAATCGTTAGAGATTTATTTAAAAGAACATCCTGAAACGATCGTGGCGTTCGCATATTTCGATTTTGATATTTACGAGCCTACCAAGAAGTGTCTGGAGTTATTAAAACCGCATTTAACCAAAGGTAGTATCATCGGATTCGACGAATTACTTGATCCTCAATTTCCGGGTGAAACAGTCGCGCTTCGTGAAACTTTAGGTCTACACAACGTTGCCATCAAACGCATGCCGTATTGCGGAATCCAGTCTTACGTAATTGTAGAATAATGAACAGTCTTCCCAAAATTGTTTTAACTGATATTGACGGCGTTTGGACAGACGGCGGCATGTATTATGATCAGACCGGTAATGAATGGAAGAAGTTTAACACCTCGGATAGCGCTGGCGTTTTGTTGTGTCACCATATCGGAATTCCGGTAGGTATAATTACCGGAGAGCAGACTGAAATAGTAGCACGAAGAGCGAAGAAACTAAAGATTGATCATGTTTATCAAGGTGTACGGAATAAGTATAGCGTTGTTGATAATCTGTTAAATCAGTTGGATATTAAATGGCATGAAGTTGCTTATATCGGCGATGATTTTGGCGATATGCCGGTTTTGCGTGCCTGTGGTTTTGCAGCCTGCCCCGATAACGCTCCTAATTACGTAAAATCGTTGGTGCATTTGGTCACTACTAAAAAGGGTGGGGAAGGAGCATTTCGTGAATTTGTGGAGCATATTTTCCAAAAGCACGGTATTCTGCAAAAGTGCTTAGCTGAAATTGAACAAGGTTATACGCGCTAATGTTTTCCTTACTTTCCGAATTCCGGATCACGTGTCACGATTTCGACATTTGTTGGGATGTTACGGGCAAGCACTGAAAAAATGTTGGGGAACTGCACCCAATTATGATTTGATTTCCGAAGGAAATTCAACCCATCTTATTTGGGATAATTTCAATAAATATAAAAATGCTCGTTTAGATCAAATTAAAATTAATAACGCCGTAATTCCCGGAAAATTTGTGAGCAGAGAACAGGCTGCACCACGACAGTTTATCGCAAGGTTAGCAATTTCGATGATTCTGGTCTTGTCGCTACCGCTTTTCATTATGTGGATATTGAAACCTGCCAATAAAGCCGTGTCCCTTCTGCCGTTGGAATTAGTAGAATGGGCAGGATTAATGGAAGTTGTTTCTCGTCTGCAAGTTAAGTATGTCTATTTGTTCAGTCAGTATGAATGCGATACGAATGCGATGGTATTGTGGTTACGAAAAATGGGTGTCACGGTGAATAAAATTCCATCACCGAATTTATTGGTAATTCACAGTAAGAATTTGGTTACGGATGAATTAACTTTGAGCAGCCCCTATCAATTGGATGAATTGCAGAGCGATACTATTCGTGCTTCTTACCGGAAATTAAATTATTGGTTACCTGAACAGTTTCATCTTTATTATAATAGTTATAATAGACGTAAAAGAGTTGAGACGGGGACTGTTGGCTATTATTCACATGGATCATGGATTCGGAAGAAAACTGGATTAACTGACACAGGAGTAGGTGATGTAGAAGCAGAACAACAACTCATTACACTAATTGGCGAGTTGCTGCAGGAAGGTAAACTTGATCGTGTTACAATTTTTTTACATCCCAAAGAGAAGAAACTACCTGCCGAAGAACTAACTAGTCATTATCGATCAGTGTTTGGCGAAGGACGATTCACATTTGCACCGCTAAATATTCCTTCTGCTCAGCTTTTTGATACCGTGGATATAGGAGTTGGAGCCATCTCAACCATTCTTTTCGAGCGATTGTTTTTGGGATGCAAAACCATTTTTTATCCGCCGGGAATAGCTGATTTTCCTGTTGAAAACAGTACTTTTCGTCATATTTGTGCATTCAATAAATTGGAATTAGCCGAGTTATTACAAACCATGAAACAGGAGAATACCGGAAATACGTTACATCGGTTGGATTTGTTGAAATATTCAATTTATCATTGGAAACCTGAATTGTCTTATGAGCGCAAAGATTGATTATTCCGATAATGATTTTTTTGCCAAGTACTATTCGGGTTGGGCGAAGTGGAAATTTTATTTGAAGATCAAATGGAATTATAGGAAAGCTGATCGGCGTTTAGCCGAAGCCTTGCGCAGAAAGGAATGTTACTATGGTCCATTTAAAGGAGAATTCGGACATTTTCTGGCGCATAATCTTCCTTTTCTGATGTATTTGCACCTTATGGGTGTAAAAATTCATTATTGCGGTATGGACTTGCATCGCCCGTTTTTAGTGGATGAATCGGGAAATTCAATAATATCGGAATACACGCCATTACGCGATTTTTTCGGTGAAGTAACTCCATCCTGCAACAAAACAATTCCTCCCGCCGACGTTCAAACGGAGATTAAAAAATGGCAACAACGCGCTGAGCAATCAGGAATGCCGTATTGGAATATCGACGATGAGTACTACTATTGGTTTATTCATCGTAACTGGCTGTTGGAGAATACGAAAATGCACGCTTACCGTTTGGACAAGGTGTATGGAAGTTCCGGTAAAGAAAATAGCGTATGTATTTTTCCGCGATCAAAAGGAGCGACCTCATCACCAAATAACGGCAGTCCATGGGATTATCCGGAATTGATAGATAAAATTGCGCCGTATTTCGACAGCGTGTATGTGTGTGGTCATCCGTCTCAGGTGTTAAGTATAGCGCCTCACGACAACATTGAATTGTGTGTCACTGCTGATAATGCCGTGATTCTGGAAAAATGTGCGAAAAGTAAGTTAATCATTACACAGCATTCCGGAGTAAATAATTTGGGTGAATACACGAACACCAAAGTGCTCATTATTTACAATGGACAAGGGCCGATCGGCAGTATGCAAAATACATTACGTTTTCGACCGTTCATTGCAGGTAAAGGCAAGCAGGAATTACATCCTTTATCGTTCGCTTATTCTGAGCAAGAAATACTGGATTTTATTCGCACATTTAAGCAGTAAATCTAACCACCTAAAACGTCCTAAAACTCGTATCTTTGGAGGATATGAGTTTGGAACATCGCCAACTGGTAGAACAGTTTATTGACCGTACAAAAGACCTCCGTGTTGCCGTAATTGGTGAAACGATTATTGATGAATTTGTTGAAGTTGTGTACGAAGGTCATTCCATGAAATCGTTTTGTCCGGTATTTCGTCTTGTGGAAGGCGCTCCGAAAATGATACAAGAAGGCGGATCTGCTGCAATAGCGGGTCATTTGCGCGATTTTGTGAAACATGTAGAACTCATTTCCAACGGACACGGCGAGATTATCAAAACGCGTTACATGGACACGTTTGATAAGAAAAAACACGTTGAGATCAATCGCTTTAATACTGCTGATTTCGGTCCGATTAATATTGATGTTCGTGATTACGATGTTGTAATTGTAGCTGATTTCGGACATGGATTTTGCAATCAACTTAACATTAATGACGGTTTCCATTTAATGACACAAACGAATTCGAATAATTTCGGATTTAACCGCATGTCGAAATGGAAAAACAAGCGGAAAAGAAGTGTAACATTGGATTTGCGAGAAGCTAGTTTGCAAATGAATCGTCAAATTAAAGGCAATTCTGATACAGATATTCGTGAATTGTATAATTACGAACTTAATTCGGATCACTTGTTTGTTACATTGGGCAGCAGCGGTTCTTTGTGCACGAATGGAACAACTATTGTCCGCCAACCATCATTTAAAAGTAAAATTGTAGATACGATTGGAGCCGGAGATACGTACTTCTCGTTTTGCTGTTTACTGGCTCACTTACAGCCTCAAATTAACGATATGGTTGTTCCGTCAGTCGCTGCGAGTTTATCTACCACTTGGTTGTGTAATGAGAAATCGGTAACGCGTCAAATGCTATTGGACTATGCCTCTGAAATTATATAAAGACACTTTTAATCGTTGGTTCGATGATCCTGCGATTCAGCAAGAATTAAATGCCGCATGCGATTTAGTTGCAGCATCTAACAAGATATTCTTTCTTGGTAATGGTGGATCCAACAGCATTTCCGGACACATGATGGAAGATTACGGCAAAATGCTTCGTAAACGCACGATGTCATTTTCCGATCCTTCACTCATTACTTGTTACGCAAACGATTACGGATACGAGCGTGCGATGGCTGAATATGTGAAGTTGCATGCTGATTCCGGCGATCTGCTAATTGCAATTTCTAGTTCGGGAAAATCGCCCAATATTTTAAATGCAGTTGCTGAATTTCAAAGCATCGGAGGCAAAGTGATTACACTCAGCGGATTCGGAGCGGATAATTTTTTGCGCACCAAAGGGGATGTGAATTTTTATTGTGACGCAAGCAACTACGGTTTGGTAGAATGTTTTCATCAGGTTATACTTCACATGATATTGGATCGTTTGTATGCCCACTAATGTTCTGATAACAGGAGTTGCCGGATTTATTGGTTCCAATGTGCTGGATTATTTGTTGCAGCATACCGATTGGACGATAACAGGAATTGATAATTTATCCACGGGAAGTAAAGCAAATATTGCACACGCTTCGGATGCTCGTTTTCGCTTTGTTCAAGGAGATGTACGTTCAATCAGCTCATTAAAGGAATATAAAATCATTTTTCATCTGGCTGCGTTACCGCGTATTCAACCCAGTTTTGAATTAGTATCGGAGCACATTGCAGAAAATTTGCTGGTGGGCGTACACTTGATTGAGATAATGATTCGCGAAAATTATTATCCGCGATTAGTTTATTCCGGTTCGAGTGCGATTTATGGAACGCCAACAATGATACCTACGCCGGAACATGAACGTGTAGATTGTCTCTCACCGTATGCATTTCAGAAGTATGAAGTAGAACGGTATCTGGAGTTGTTGAGTACGCGTTATCCCTTGGATTATGTGACTTTGCGTTATTTCAATCCGTATGGACCACGAAGTTTTAATCCTGCCAATAAGTTCAATGCATATAGCAGTGTTGTCGGGATATTCTTAAACCGTCACAAAAATGGACAGCCATTATTAGTTACCGGCGATGGGAGTCAGCAGCGGGATTTTATTCATGTTGCTGATTTAGCAAAGGCGAATTATCTGGCTGCTATTCATCCCGACCGCTTGAATATGGCGTTTAATATTGGTTACGGTGCAACAGTCAGCGTGCTAGATTTAGCGAAAATGATTTCATCAGACATTGAATTTATTGCGAAACGAGAAGGAGAAGCTGAAATTACTTTTGCGGATAATTCCAAAGCTCGAACCATCTTAAAGTGGGAACCAAGTGTTCCTATTACCGATTATCTTAAAAGCGAATTGCAATGAAAATAGGTTTCGCTTGCGGCATGTTTGATTTGTTTCATGCAGGACATGTGCTCATGTTGCAAGAATGTAAACAGCATTGCGATTACCTCATTGTAGCTTTGAATACTGGCGAGAATATTGATTACAGCATTAATCCCGATAAGAAACCTCCAGTGTTTACGCTGGAAGAGCGTCGTTTAATTATCGGTTCATGCCGATTTGTAGATGAAGTACTCACATATGAATCTGAAGAGGCACTCTACAAACTGATGAAAGAACGTAAAATAGATGTACGTTTCTTAGGAGAAGATTATCGTGGAAAAGCCATAACCGGTGCTGATTTGAATATTCCGATTTATTACACGGATCGGAGTCATGGTAAATCAACAAGTGAATTGCGGGAACGTATTTTGAAAAATTCGTAAACGTTTTGGAGAAGATATTATTCATTGCGTATCAATTTCCTCCTCGCGGCGGTCCGGGTGTTCAGCGGAGTATGGCCTTTGTGAGTCATCTTCGTGAATTTGGTTACGAGCCGATTGTGCTTACGGTAACTGAAGAAGATATCAGGCAAGGGCGCTATCAATACGATGAATCGCTGATGGGGCGTATACCACAAGACATTTTAATTCATCGTATTCCTGCCAACGAACCTGCGGTATGGGCAAAACGTATGATGGAGTTGAAGTTGTATCGCTTCTTTTGGTATTTCGGATTTCACCGCTTGTGGGAATGGTCGTTGAATTGGAATGATCATGCATTTCCGGTTGCTCAACAATTGATTCGACAACACAACATCAAACTTGTTTATACTTCTTCCGCACCGTTTTCGGTAATGTTGTTAGGAATGAAATTGCAACAATCGCTGAATGTGAAGTGGGTAGCGGATTTGCGCGATCCATACACAGATGCGTATGCATGGCAGTTTCCATCAAAAATACATTGGTTGTTTCGCAGAAGATTTGAACGAAACGTATTTTCAAAACCGAATCGACTGATTGTCAATGCACCGGCAGTAAAGGAATTATACCTGAAGCGACAACTTATTGAATCATCAAAAATAACCGTGATTACCAATGGATACTAACACACCCGTTGTTATAGGTTATTCCGGCTCACTGGAATGGAATCAAGATGTTGTTTCAACTTCGTCAGGTGCTTTGCTGCAATGGTTTTGGACATACCGTTGCTTAACAACTGATCCATCAACACGATCGGCATTTTATTTAATGAAAGCATTCGCGTATGCACGTTTTCAATTAGGAATGCCGAAAGGTGCAGTGAAGATAGAATTGTGGGGTAAGATAGATCCTCATTATCAATCGTTTGCAGAGACGTTGGGAATTGCCGATGACGTATACATTTCCGGCTATTTGAGCAAAGCAGCATCATTGGAGAAATCCAATCAATGCGATATTCTTTTTCTACCTATGGAAAGTCCGGGTAAAGATGGACAGCCATTGTTTATTCCCGGTAAGGCATACGAATATTTGAATGCACGTAAACCAATTTTGGCCTTTTCCGAAAGTTGTGATGCGATGAACGTATTACAACCAAGCGGATTGCTGGTGCAATTTGGCGCTCGCGCAATTGAAGAACCTGCACAATGGATGCATCGTGTGGCTAAGGACAGAGCAATTCTGAATACCATTCGTCCGGATGATTCGTATATTGTCAAATACTCGTTCCGTGAGATTACGGGGCAGTTGGCTGATGTTTTTAATAAAACGTTACATGAGTAGGAAGCATATTTTATTAGTAGTCGGCACGCGACCTAATTTTATCAAGGTAACGCAGTTTCGTCGTGTTGCAGCTCGTTATACGAATGTGGAATTACGTATTGTTCACACAGGTCAGCATTACGACAGTAAAATGGCCGATGTGTTTTTTGAACAATTCGGATTGGTTCCTGATCATTTTTTAAATGTACCTGCCGGCTCACCGAATACGCAAATGGCGGAAATCATGTTGCGTTTGGAACAACTCATTACTGTAAAGCGCCCTGATTTAATATTGGTTGTAGGCGATGTGAATTCGACGCTGGCCGCTGCAATTACTGCTAACAAAATGGAAATTCCGATTGGTCATATCGAAAGTGGTTTGCGAAGTTTCGATCGTACGATGCCGGAAGAATTTAATCGAATTCTTACGGATGAATTGGCCGAAATTCATTTTGTAACAGAACCATCAGGCAAAAAACATCTAATCGAAGAAGGACGCGGCGACTCAATTGTTGAAGTGGGCAATACCATGATTGATACACTGGTCGCATTTAAGGATGAAATTCAAAAGTCTCGGGTACTGGATGATTTAAAACTGACTGCAGGAAAATATGTGCTGATCACTATGCATCGCCCGTCAAATGTTGATAGCAAAGAAGGGCAGTTACTGTTATTACAATTGATGTCCACGTTAGGAAATGACTATCAACTGGTATTTCCGGCGCACCCGCGTACCGTTCGATTCATGGAGACTTTCGGGTTGAAAGCGCAATTCGAGCAAGTGAAAGGTTTACAAATTATTGAACCGCTGGATTATTTTGCGTTTCAAAAATTGGTTAGTGCTTCCGCGTTTGTATTAACCGATAGTGGCGGTATACAGGAAGAAACGACGTTTTTACAAATACCATGTTTAACGCTTCGTCCGAATACGGAACGCCCTGTGACGGTTGATCTGGGTTCCAATATCTTGTTGCCATTTGAAATTAGCGGCATTCTTCAACAAGTGGAATTAATCCGCAGCGGCAACTACAAAAAAGGTCAGATCCCGCAGCAATGGGACGGTAAAGCAACGGATCGAATTTTTGATTTTTTGAATAAACGATTTACTGCATGAAACTCGTTTACCTGACATTCAATGATCATCCGTCCGGGATCTACAAAAGTCAGGTAGTGGATACGTGTAACTTTTTACGAAATGAGTTAGGACATGATGTGCAGCTTATTGCGTTCATCTCATTACGGAATTACACCGCAGTGAAAAGTGCGGTTCTCCAAATGGATACTAAAGCGAAGGTAAAACCCATGTTTCCCGGAATACAACGTTGGCGCAACAATAAGTGGTTGCTAAAATGGAGCGGTATACGAAATGCAGATAAAATCATTGCGCGTGGAATGTTCGCGACGCATTTGGTGCATCTTGCGGGAGTCGCAAAACAACAGTTGATATTCGATGCGCGTGGTGCTTACGCCGCTGAGTTTTCAGAATATCATGTGGGTGGTGATGCTTTTAATAAAGTGGAAATTGAAGCATTGGAGCAAGCAGCGTTGCAGATCAGTGGTAAACAGTTGGCGGTGTCTCAAGCATTACGTTCATACTGGAAACGACAGTATCAGTTTGATGGAAACAACAGTATTGTTATTCCATGCACGGTTTCTGACGATGTGATTACTGAACTGCCAGATGATAAGGAACTTGTTGATTATCGTGCACACCTTGGAGTTCAAACGGATGAATGTCTTATTGTGTTTTCCGGTACCGCGTCCGGTTGGCATTCTTTTCAAATGATGGACGAATTGTTGTTGAAATGGATGCACGATAATCCGAAGATTAAAATATTATTATTAACTAATTCCAACACAGATCAACTAAAAATCACATCCGAATTTTCTTCACGAGTTATGGTGAAGTGGGTGAAACATCATCAGGTGCAACAATTGTTATACGCCGCTGATTACGGATGGTTAGTACGTGAACAATCAGATACGAATCGAGTGGCGTCGCCTGTAAAATTCGCGGAATATCTTGCAGCCGGTTTGTACGTCATCATTAGTCCGGAGCTCGGTGACTGCAGCGAATTGGTGAATCGGGAAGGATGTGGAATGATTAGCGACAAAGTATTAGCAACTGATTTAATCCCGTTAACACGAAATCAGAAATTACATGCCGTAAATTTGGTGAAGACGCATTTTACGAAAATAGCCCAAGTAAAACAGTACAAAAACTTGTTACAATGAGAGTGGCTTTGTTTACGGACGGAATTTATCCGATTGTAATGGGCGGTATGCAGCGGCATTCGCTGTATTTAGCGAAAGCATTAGCAGGAGAAGGAGTTCAGGTTGATCTGTATCATGCGGCAGACAAAAAAAAAGCGGACCGTGCTATACAATTATTCACAACGGCTGAGTTGCAGCATATTCGTCTCTTTCCGGTAAAATTCCCCGACTTCGGTAAAACTCCCGGTCATTACATTCGTGAATCGTATTTGTATTCCAAAGAATTATACAAACGCATGCAGGAGCATAGTGCTCCCGATTTCATTTACTGCAAAGGTTTTACGGGTTGGGAATTATTGCACCAAAAGAGTTTGGGTAAGCAATTTCCTCCTATTGCCGTTAATATGCACGGTTATGAAATTTTTCAACCTGCTGCATCCTGGATAGAACGTATCAAACAAAAGTGGTTGCTGGATAAACCTGCACGTTATCAGTTGGATAATGCTGATGTCGTTATTTCATATGGTGGTCGTGTTACTGATATTCTGAAATCCATTCCTGTGGCTGCTTCAAAGATTGAAGAATTGCCGGGTGGTATAACTGCTGATTGGATTCGTAAGGACATCTCTCCGCGTAATGAAGTGCTACGATTCATTTTCGTTGGCCGTGATGAGCGCCGAAAAGGATTGGAAGAGCTGTATGAAGCAATTAAAAGATCGAAATCGGATTTCTATCAGTTGCATATTGTCGGACCAATAAATCCTTCGAAACGTGTGAAATTGCCTAACGTAACGTATCACGGCAGTATTACGGATAACCATGCTTTGCGAAAATTGCTCGATTCTTGTCAGGTCTTGGTATGTCCCAGTATTTCCGAAGGAATGCCCAATGTTATTTTAGAAGGCATGTCACGCGGGCTGGCTATTTTGGCTACAGATACAGGAGCTACAAAACTAATGGTTGACGATAGCAATGGTTTTCTGGTTAAACCGGGCGATGTGACACAATTAGCGGAAGCATGGAACAACATGATGAACATGGATTCTGCTGCATTAAGTCGTTTACAACAGCATTCAATTGCGAAAGTGCAAGATCAGTTTTTGTGGAGTCGATTAGCGACTGATACTATTAAAATGATGGAACGTAGAATTGCGCAACATGATTAAAGTTCCATTCAATACCATTACTTATTCCGGTGCTGAAATCGATAATATGCGCGATGCGGCTAATCGTGGACAACTTTCAGGTGGTGGATATTATTCGAAATTGTGCAGTGCTTTCATTAAGGATAAGTTAAGTGCGGAGGCTGTATTTTTGATTACATCGTGTTCGCATGCTTTAGAACTTGCAGCATCTTTATTGAATTTGCAACCTAATGATGAAGTGATTATTCCGAGTTACAATTTCGTAACCGGTGCATCTTCGTTTGTTGCGAAAGGTGCAAAAATTGTTTGGGCAGACAGCAGAGAGGATCATCCAAATGTTGATATCAAGGCATTGGATGAACTGTTAACGCCGCGAACAAAAGCACTGGTAATTGTGCATTACGGCGGTGTTGATGCCGGTGGAGCTGGAATTAGAAAGTGGTGCGACGAACACGGAATCGTTTTAATCGAAGATGCCGCTCACGGATATGGAGCATCGGACATCAATGGAAAACCGTTGGGTTCTTTCGGCCACATGAGTACGTTTTCATTTCATGATTCCAAGAACATCACATGCGGTGAGGGTGGAGCGCTGGTTATAAATGATGAGAATTTGGTAGAGAGGGCTGCAATACTATATGATAAAGGTACCAACAGGTCCAATTTTCAGCGCGGAGAAGTGAGTTACTACGAATGGATTGATCTCGGTGCATCATATACATTGTCAGAATTGAATGCATCATTTCTTTGGGCGCAGTTGCAGGCAGAACCCTCCTGGACAAAGCAACGCAAATCGGCATGGCAGTTTTATTCGGATCAACTTTCAGGACATTCGCTATTTGATGTGGTGGCTAATGAGCAATTAAACCACAATGCCCACAATTTCTGCGTACGAGTCAAGAATCCGACTCATTTGAATATATGCTTAGAATACTTGAAAAATGAAGGAATTCAGGCGCTCACACATTACAGGTGCTTACACAAGAGCGCTTATGTGGCTAAAACGTCAACGATTCATCTTTTGCCGAATTGCGAACAATGGGAGAACATGTTAATTCGCTTGCCCATTCATAACGGTATTAACAATGAACAGTTAATGGCGGTGGTAAACGCCTTGAGAAACTTTACCTGCTAATGGTGTATTTTCGTGTACCAATAGACATACAGTGCGCGAATTTCTAACCAACAACAGAACGTTTTTATTTTTCACCTTATTCTGGGTGCTGGCAGGAATGTTTGCGGGGCCGGTTGTTTACGCAGTTGTTCCGTTTGTGTTGTATTATTTTTTTCAGCGCAAATGGATTGCTGAAATCCTGATGGGTTTTATACTGATGTTGGTGTTATCCGATTCACGTAGCTACACGTTCGGCTTTGCACAGAATGCGAAAAACTTGTACATCGTGATGATGGCGCTCTTTTATTTTATGGACAGCAATTTGTCCATGCCACTGAACCGCATATTTAAAGCATTCATTCCTTTCCTTCTGGTGGCAGCGATGTTCATGGTTACTTCAGATTACATCAGCACTAGCTTACAGAAAACAGTTTCTTATGGTTTGTTATTGCTGGTAGTACCCAATTATTTCTTGCAAACTATCCGCGATGAAGGCAAAGCGGGTTTACGAAAATTCCTTTGGTGGATTACATTACTATTATTAATCGGATTTGTGATGCGCTTTGTGATGCCGGGTTACGTGACTTTGGCGGGACGTTACACCGGATTAATGGGCAATCCGAACGGATTAGGTTTGTTTTGTCTATTGTTCTTTATAGTAGTTGCCGTGTCGGGCGATGTTGTAAAAAAACTGTTCTCACGTCGTGAGCATATTATCATCTATGGGGCAATTATTTCAAGCTTGGTGCTGTGCGGTTCACGTAATGCCATTTTCACAATTGTACTTTTCTTGTTCTTTCGTCAATTTTATAAACTATCGCCTTTTATCGGATTTATCATGTTTATTGCGGTGCTGTTTGTCTATCAGTACATAAGCAATAATATCGAAGGAATTATATACGCGTTAGACTTACAGGAGTATTTTCGTATTGAAACGCTGCGTTCCGGTTCGGGTCGTTTGGTGGCGTGGGAATTCGGTTGGAGTAAAATTCAGGAAGGTGTGTTTAGCGGAGGCGGAATCGGTTATACAGAAGTTCTTTATAAAAAGAATTATGAAATGCTGTCTATCATGGGACATCAGGGTAACGCACACAATTCCTACATTACGTTTTGGCTGGATACCGGTATAGTCGGTGTGCTGTCGTATGTAATTGGGATGATAGTGACTTTCTTAAGAAGTGCAGGTTCTATTCCCGGCGCAATTCCCGCTATGTATGCTATTTTGTTCTCAGCATTTTTTGAATCGTGGTTAACTGCTTCATTAAATCCATTGACTATCCAGGCAGTAATCATCATGACTATGGTGTCTATTCCGGAAGTTCGGGATTTGTTAGACAAAGATGAAACTGAATCGGATGTTGAAAACGAAGACCCTGTAATTCCGGTCGTGTCATGAGTAAACGAATTCTCATCTTGTACGCTGAACTGGCAGGTTATACTATGGCCTGTCTGAAAGCTTTGGCAAATGCGGATGTAATTATTCATTTGGTGCGTTATCCCGTGAATAAAGAAGCGCCTTTTGAATTTAGTTTTAGTTCAAGCGTACATGTATATGATCGTCATGAATTCAGTCGTGATGCATTAATTCAGTTGGCGAATAAAATTCAACCGGACTTATTACTCGTGAGTGGTTGGATGGATAAGGATTACGTAGCAATAGCTAAAAAATGGAGAAATAAAATTCCAACCATCATTGCTATGGACAACAAATGGGAAGGAACATTAAAGCAACGACTGGCGATTTTCGCTGCACCATATGTAGTTCTCAACGCGTTTAATGCGTGCTGGGTGCCCGGAAATATTCAAAAGGAATTTGCTCTTCGTTTAGGTTTTAAATCCGAAAACTTGAAGACCGGTTTTTATACTGCAGACACAGATTATTTTTCAGCGATCTACAATGAAAGCAGGGAGCGACCTATTCCGCATCGGTTCGTTTATTCCGGTCGCTATTACGATTTTAAAGGCGTTAGTGAATTGTGGGAGGCTTTTGCTGCATGGAAAAAAGAGCAACTTAATGACTGGAAACTGATTTGCATGGGAACCGGTGATATACCAGGTACAGTTCATCCCGATATTGAACACCTCGGTTTTGTGCAGCCGCATCAGTTGCGCCCGATTTTGATGGAAGGCGGGGTTTTTATTTTACCCAGTAAAATTGAGCCCTGGGCAGTGGTTGTTCAGGAATATGCAGCTGCGGGTTATCCTTTACTGTTAAGTACAAACGTAGGGGCAAGCGAAGCGTTTCTGCTTGAAAATAAGAATGGATTTTCATTTGAAGCGAGCAACGTTAGCGCAATAAAAAAGACATTTGAAAAAGTGAGTCGGTTAAGCAAACACGAATTAAGTGAAATGAGGAAAGTGAGTCACGAGCTTGGAATCGCCAATTCACCCCAGAATTGGGCCGCAATGCTGTTATCGTTTATGCAATGATGATGCTTACTTTTATGTTATGTGCGGAATAAACGGTATCTATTTTAAAACACGAAGTGGACAAGGTGAAAGTATTGTCAGCTGGATGTGTGATGCCATGGCTCATCGTGGGCCGGACGCAGAAGGTATTTACCATTCGGAAGGCATTGCTTTAGGCCACCGACGTTTGGCGATCATCGATTTAAGTGAAGCCGGCGTTCAGCCTTTTTATTCGGCAGATAAGCGATACGTGATGGTGTTTAACGGTGAGATCTACAATTACCGTGAATTGCGTCATGAATTAGCGGAACATCATTTCACTACCGATACCGACACCGAAGTACTTCTCGCACTGTGGATAAAGTGGGGAATAGAAGGCGTGCATCGACTCAATGGCATGTTTGCTTTTGCCGTTTATGACACGCAGGAACATGCACTTCATATTGTCCGCGATCGTTTAGGGATAAAGCCCTTATACATTTACGAAGATGATCATCAACTGTTGTTCAGTTCCGAAATACGGGCATTGTTGGCGACAGGAAAGGTACCGCGTGAAATGGATCGTGATGCACTAGGCGAATACATTCGTTATCAAACGGTTTATGCACCTCGAACGATCATTAAGAATGTGAGTATGTTGATGCCGGGACAGGTGTTGAGCCTTACAAAAACGGAAGCCACCTATTTCAACTGGTGGCAACCACTGATACGTCCGATAGAAGATTCGTTTGATACGTCCTCGAAAAAAGTTCGAGAATTACTTCGAAGCGCTGTTGAATATCGCTTGGTTGCAGATGTTCCATTTGGTGCGTTCTTAAGTGGTGGTATCGATAGTAGCGCCGTTGTTGGACTGATGAGTGAAGTGAGTTCGGGCAAAGTGAATACATTTAATGTCTCGTTTGATGAATCAGAATTTAGTGAAGCGAAATATGCCGCTGCTATTGCGAAGAAATTCAATACGCAACACCATGAAATTCGTTTAACACCTGCTGATTTTTTGCGCGAACTTCCTGAAGCTTTAGCTGCAATCGATCATCCGAGTGGTGATGGTCCAAACTCTTTTGTTGTTTCCAAAGCAACTAAGGAAGCCGGAATTACAATGGCTTTATCAGGATTAGGAGGTGATGAGTTGTTTGCGGGATATGATATTTTTAAACGCGCTTTGCGCCTGCAACAATCAACTTTGATTACAAAGTCGCCGCATTGGTTACGAAATATTGCGGCAACAGCATTGCAACTAACTAAAAAAGGAGTCGCTTCTCAAAAGATGCAATCCGTGTTACGCCAGCCAACAGTTGACTTTAGTTCCTTTTATCCGTTCAGTAGGGAAGTACTATCGCGTGAAGTGGTGAAACAAATGTTGGCTCAAGGGCAATATGATGATTCGAATGTGCAAGCCTTATTGCAATCCATCAACGCGAATCAGCGACATGAAATTAGTCGTGTAAGCATTGCAGAAATGCAAACGTATATGCAAAATATTCTTCTGCGTGATACGGACCAGATGAGTATGGCTGTTGCATTGGAAGTGCGCGTTCCATTTTTGGATTATCGTTTGGTGGAATATGTGTTGGGCTTGTCCGATACCGTCAAATATCCGCACACACCCAAACGTTTACTCGTCGAATCGTGTAAAGATTTGTTGCCGGATGAAATTGTGAATCGCCCTAAAATGGGATTCACGTTGCCGTTTGCCGGTTGGATGCGTAACGAACTGAAATCATGGTGCGAAAATCGTTTGCAGCATTTAGGTCAACATGAAGCGTTTCGTGGTGAAGTAATACATGAGTTGTGGAACAAATTCCTGAATAAAGATCCTGAAATTACATGGTCGCGCATCTGGCATTTGGTGGTGCTTGCAGACTGGATGGAGAAAAATGAAATTCGATAAGTATGCGTAAAAAGGTGGCCATTTGTATCGATTGGTATTTGCCCGGAGAAAAGGCGGGAGGACCTGTGCGATCAATTGCCAATATGGTTGCGCATCTGCATCACGATTTCGATTTTTATATCATTACTCGCAATACCGATTATACTGAAGAACAGCCGTACACAACAGTTCCTTCGAATGAATGGTACAAGTTCTCGGAAAATGTTCAAGTGTATTATTTCAGTGCCGATCAACTGACTAAAGCAGGCGTTGCAAAAGTGTTGATGCACTTGGCTCCGGACGTTGTTTACCTCAACGGGATGTGGTCGAAAGAATTTACGCGCTGGCCGTTAAGTATTTTAAAGAAGAATAATTTTAGCGGTAAGATTATTCTTGCCGTTCGCGGAATGCTTGCTCCATCTGCCTTGCAGATCAAGAAATACAAAAAGAAATTATTTCTGCAAGTAGCTAAATGGCGACAAGTGTATTCCGGAATTGTGTTTCATGCTACAAATGAAACAGAACGTCAACAGGTATTGTCCGTTTTCGGAGAAGATACTCAGGTTCGTGTTGCGCCTAATTTGGCCCGTACAGATGGATAGCAAGGAAATGTGCATTATCGTGCCCGAAATGAAATACTTCGGTTAGTTGCAATTGCGCGAATTTCTCCGGAGAAGAATCCATTGTTTCTCATCGAACAGTTGCAGCATTT
>JAJTEY010000022.1 GCA_021299855.1 Bacteroidota bacterium
AATAAAAGACGTATTTAATTATTGCCATACAATTGCTACAAGTTACAAATTAAAAATCCGATATTTTGATCCTTAGATCCAAATACTAAGTAGGGCGCTATTCAAAAATGTACCTGTGCTCCTCAGTGATAAAAATTGCTCTTGCCTACAAGGATTTGTGCATCATCGGTGTGTGGCTTAATTATACCGAGAAATTTGCGGGCTCACGGCATCCTGCCATACAGGATATATAAATCGCGCATGGTGAATTAAGGACCATTTTTTCTTAGTATAAAATTTGACGATTGGCAGAACCCAAATTCACTGTAGTCCACGACCAACTTGTTCCGTTAAAGTGGTACACGTGCGAGGTTACGGCAATATGAATAATACCGCGCTTATCCTGCACGCCTTGCCAAATTTGTGCAATTGGCTTGTCGTCGGCTGTTGTATATTTCTTAATGTAATATGGACTATGCTGAGCGACAACAGTCAACAATAACAAGTGAAACCATATAACGAGAAGCGTTCTCAAACTTTTTCCAGCGCTTGTTCAATATCAGCAACAATATCGGTGATATGTTCCAATCCAACAGATACACGCACGAGTCCGGGTGTAATGCCAACAGCAAGACGTTCTTCTTCGCTGAGTTTGGCGTGTGTTGTTGACGCAGGATGTGTAACTGTAGTTCGTGTATCACCGAGATTTGCGGTGAGCGAACACATTTTAATCGCATCCAAAAATTTTCTGCCGGCTTCAATCCCTCCTTTTATTTCGAACGTGATAACACCTCCGCCTGCGCTCATTTGCTTTCTTGCTATTTCATATTGAGGATGCGATAACAGGAATGGATATTTTACCTGTGCAATTTTTGGATGATGTTCGAGTAAGCCTGCCAATTTCAATGCGTTGGAACTATGTCGTTCCATACGAATGAAAAGCGTTTCAAGACTTTTCGATAATACCCAGGCATTGAAGGGTGAAAGAGACGGTCCGGTACTGCGACAAAAGAGATATACTTCTTTAATCAAATCTTTTTTTCCTAAAACGGCACCACCCATTACCCGTCCTTGTCCATCAATGAACTTTGTTGCGGAATGTGTGATAAGATCTGCTCCATACAATGCCGGTTGCTGTAACGCCGGTGTTGCAAAACAATTGTCTACATTAAGCAGCACATTATTTTTTCGTGCGAATTGCCCGAGCCATTCCAGATCGATGATATCTAGTCCCGGATTAGTCGGAGTTTCTACAAAAATCATTTTTGTGTTGGGACGAATTAACGATTGCCACTCTTCGGGTTTTGATAAATCTGCATACGAGTACTCAATTCCCCATTTCGGTAAGTACTTCGTAATGACTGTATGCGTTGAACCGAAAATGGATCGACAGGCCAATAAATGATCACCGCTTTTCAGAAACGTAAGAAACGAAGCTGTAATTGCAGACATTCCGGATGCTGTTGCAAAACACGCTTCAGTGCCTTCCAACGCGCACAATTTTTCTTCAAATTCCGTTACATTGGGGTTCACAAATCGACTGTAGATATTTACATCTACCTCATCTGCAAATGCAGCCCGCATGTCCTCCGCATTATCAAACACAAAGCTTGAGGTCATGTACAACGGCGTTGAATGTTCCTTTTCTTCCGTGCGTGGCGTTTGAATACGAATGGCTTTCGACTCCGGTTTCATCTTGAGCGATTAATTGATCTTATTTCCGTTAACCCAAACTTCCCAAGTGATACTTGCACCCGCTTTCTCCAATGTTTTGGACACAGAGCAATATTTTTCCATGGATAAGGCACACGCGCGTTTGGCTTTCTCTTCATCGATAGTCCCTTCGAGTTTGTAAACCACATGAGCGTTTTCCCACAATGCAGGCTCTTTACCTTTTTCCCGTTGACCGTCAATATCAATTTTGAAGTCGGTGATTTCCTGCTTTTGTTTTTTCAAAATCATGATCATATCTATTGCACTGCATCCGCCAATGGACATCAACAAAGCTTGCATAGGTCGAACACCCAGACCTTCACCTCCAATTTCCGGATTCGCATCAAAATGCATGGAAACGCCATCTTCCCCGGAAGCCACGAAATGGAAGGCATTGTTTAAACGACTTAACTGAACTTTCATAAGTTGTAATTATTGATCAAATATAGGAAATGTGCATCGCGCAGGCTTAGTATATTTGAACCCATATGCCGGGACAAAAGCTTGTTATTCCTTCATTTACTGCAGAAACGGGGAGAACGTTTCACGAACTCGAACTGTTCTATTACACATACGGAACTTATCGCAAGGGAATTTCTAAAGTTGTTTGGGTGTGTCACGCGTTAACTGCAAGTGCAGATTGTGCAGATTGGTGGCCGGGACTCATCGGAACAGGTAAGACTATCAATCCGGAAGAGTACTTTATTATTTGCGTAAATATTCCGGGATCTTGTTACGGATCAACGGGACCATTATCCGTGAATCCTCAAACGCAGAAACCGTATTACAGCGATTTCGGATATGTCACTATTCGCGATATAGTAAGCGCGTTTACTATTTTGAGAAAAGCGCTGCATATAGAAGAAATCTACTTGCTTTTGGGTGGTTCGATGGGCGGTTATCAATGCTTGGAATGGGCCATACAGGAACCACAGGTCATTAAGCATTTGGCGGTTGTTGCTACATCGCCTAAAGAGTCGGCTTGGGGAATTGCCATTCATACTGCGCAGCGTTTGGCAATTGAAGCAGACGCAACATTTGGAGACCATTCCAATACTGCAGCAAGCAAAGGTTTAAAAGCAGCACGCGCAATCGGTATGTTAACATACAGAAGTTATGAGGCCTTCGTTGCTGCTCAAACAGATGTTGACGACCGCATTGATAATTTCAAAGCGTCTTCCTATATCGATTATCAGGGAGACAAGTTGGTGAATCGTTTCAATGCGTACTCTTATCACGCACTTACAAAAACGATGGACAGTCATAACGTTGGAAGAGCTCGGGGAAGTGCAGAGCTCGCCTTACGTCAAATTCAGGCGCCAACAATTGTAATTGGTATTAGTTCTGATTTCTTATGTCCGATCGCAGAGCAGCAGTTTCTTGCAGCACACATTCCTCAATCGCGCTTCGTGCAAATTGATTCACCATTCGGTCACGATGGTTTCTTGGTGGAAGGTGAAGTTATCGGAAGAGTTATTCAGGAGTTCCTGAAAAGCAAATAGTCTATACCGCTCGTGTCCTGGAGCGGATGAGCTCTTCCTGAGATTTTTCGCACATCACTAACGGAAGCGCGTACATTTCCGGCAACTCTTGTGTGATATGCTCTCGGATATATTCTACAATAGTATTAAACAACAATGCTTTTGTTTTACATGCCAATAAGTAGCGTGGCACCATAACCAAGTTTTCTTGTTGTAGCGACAATCGTCGGATGTCGTCAAAACGAACATCAGCAACTAAATTTTCTTTGAGCAATAATTTGGCAACTTGTTGCAAAAGCTCCTGATTAGGAGAAGAAATATGCATAAGTATCATAATACAACAGTTTATATGATAACCATCGATAAATGAAAATTGTTGCGACAGTCAATATTTACTACCACGAATTAGCATTTATTAAGATAATTACCTTGATAAAGCAGGGGCTTACTGCAATAGATTGCTTCGTTTTACTGCAATAGAGTTATGTCCGCCCGTAATATTATTTGGTAATTCCGTCGATATTAAAAATTGAACGAGAAGATTCATCTATGGGCTTCCACAATTCAATCTTGTTGCCTTTAGGATCCATGATGTGTGCGAAACGACCGTATTCAAATGCCTATACTTACCCGATAATCTCAACGCCATGTTCTTGTAGTCGGATTAGCAATGGAGCAAGTTCTACGACAGAAAGATGAAGCGCAGTTATGTTAATACGTAAAGGTTTGTTGATCGAAATAAAATTCGTTCAGGACCTAGTCTGTATCAATACCTAATTGCGGGTAAACACGTGCCGCGTTTTTGCTAAATTCAACAGAAAGGGCTGTCGCGTTAACGACAGCCCCTGAAAATCAACTTCAAAAAACCAAGCAGGCGAATTATCCGCTGCAAGACTCACAAGCATCCGGATTATCCAGAGAGCAAGCAATTTCTGCCTGACGTTGCTCAACACTTACCGGTTCGGCATTTGGCGTTGAGATAGACAAAGCAGCTTGATCCACTGTAAACTTAATCGCATCCGCTGCAGCTTTTGTACGCAAGTAATACATGCCTGTTTTCAATCCACGCTCCCATGCGTAGAAGTGCATAGAAGTCAACTTAGCGAAGTTAGGATTGCTTACAAACAAGTTCAGCGACTGTGACTGACAGATATACGCGCCACGATCAGCAGCCATATCAATCAATGCACGTTGTGGTACCTCCCAAACTGTGCGGTAAATATCCTTGATGTTTTCCGGAACCTCAGGAATGTCCTGAATAGATCCGTTTGCAGCAATGATTTTATTTTTCAAGTTGTCATTCCACAAGCCCAACTTCACGAGGTCTTTCAACAAATGCTTATTCACCACCACAAATTCTCCGGACAATACACGACGTGTATAAATGTTAGAAGTATATGGCTCGAAACATTCGTTGTTACCTAAGATTTGTGATGTGGAAGCGGTTGGCATTGGTGCTAACAACAAGGAGTTGCGCACACCATGAGTTTTAACTTCTTCACGCAAAACATCCCACTCCCAACGACTGCTTGGTGTTACGCCCCACATATCGAACTGGAAGATTCCTTTTGAAACCGGTGATCCCGGGAATGTTTCGTAAGGTCCTTGTGCTTTCGCCAAATCTTTCGACGCAGTCATTGCAGCGTAATAAATCGTCTCGTGAATTTCCTTATTCAACTGACGCGCTTCCGGGCTATCGAATGCCATACGCAACAAGATGAAGGCATCTGCCAAACCTTGCACGCCTAATCCGATTGGACGATGACGCATGTTAGAGCGCCGTGCTTCAGGAACCGGATAATAGTTGTTGTCGATGATCTTGTTCAGGTTGCGTGTAACAACGTACGTTACATCAAACAAACGCTGATGATCGAATTCGCCTTTTTCTGTATCAACGAATCGTGGCAATGCTAATGACGCCAGGTTACACACCGCGATTTCATCCGGAGCAGTATACTCGATGATTTCCGTACACAAGTTGGACGACTTGATCGTTCCCAGATTCTGCTGGTTGCTCTTACCGTTGCAGGCATCTTTATACAACATGTATGGGTTGCCTGTTTCGATTTGCGCTTCCATAACCGCGAACCACAAATCCTGCGCTTTGATAGTCTTGCGTTGACGACCTTCCTGCTCGTAACGCTCGTACAACTTTTCAAATTCTTCACCCCAGGTATCATACAAGCCCGGTGCTTCGTTAGGGCAGAATAATGACCATGAGCCGTTTTCTTTCACACGCTTCATGAACAAATCAGGAATCCACAACGCAGTGAATAAATCACGCGCGCGCATTTCTTCTTTACCGTTGTTCTTACGCAAGTCTAGGAATTCGAAAATATCAGCATGCCATGGCTCCAGGTAAATAGCAAAAGATCCTTTACGCTTTCCGCCACCTTGATCTACATAACGTGCGGTATCATTGAATACGCGCAACATCGGGATGATGCCGTTGGATGTTCCGTTAGTGCCTTTGATGTATGAGCCTGTTGCACGCACGTTGTGAATGCTTAGGCCGATACCGCCTGCGCTCTGAGAAATTTTCGCGCAGCTCTTTAAGCTGTCGTAAATACCATCGATGCTATCGTCTTTCACTTGCAATAAAAAGCAAGAAGACATTTGCGGCTTTGGTGTTCCTGAGTTGAATAGTGTTGGAGTAGCATGTGTAAACCAACGCTCACTCATCAAATTATATGTTTCGATTGCCGCATCGATGTCTTCTTTGTGAATCCCCACGGAAACACGCATTAACATGTGTTGCGGACGTTCTGCTACTTTGCCGTTAATTTTCAGCAAATAAGAACGCTCCAATGTTTTGAATCCAAAGTAATCATAACCGAAATCACGATCATAGATAATGGATGAATCCAAGATCTGAGCGTTATTCTTAATGATTTCAAAAACGTCATCAGCAACTAAAGAAGCACGTTGATTGGTTTTAGGATCCACATAGTTGTACAACAACTCCATGGTTTTCGAGAATGACTTCTCGGTGTTTTTATGCAAGTTGGAAACTGCGATGCGGGAAGCCAGCAACGCATAGTCCGGATGTTTCACGGTTAATGAAGCCGCGATCTCAGCCGCCAGACTGTCCAGTTCACTGGTCGTTACGCCGGGATAAATCCCTTGAATAACTTTCATCGCTACTTCCACCGGGTTAACGTGTACCGAATCCAGTGCGTAGCACAATTTTTGAATTCGCGCAGTGATCTTATCAAACTTCACTGACTCTTTGCTGCCGTCGCGCTTAATTACATACATAGGCTTTTATTTCGTAAGGGTTGTAATAGGTAGGTGATTGGTCTCTTGGTTTAAAAATCTTCGTCAAGGCTGAATACGTTCTGTGAACGATCGGATGTAACACCGGCTTTCTGGTATTCAGCAACACGTTTTTCGAAGAAGTTGGTTTTGCCTTGCAGGGAAATCATTTCCATGAAGTCAAATGGATTGGTTGCGTTATATACTTTCTTGCATCCTAATGCCAGCAATAAACGGTCCGCAACAAACTCGATGTACTGGCACATCAATTCAGAATTCATTCCGATTAATTTCACCGGCAAAGAATCAGTCACAAACATTTTTTCAATTGTTACCGCATTGGTAATGATTTCGGTAACGCGTTCTTCCGGTAAACGATTTTGCAAGTGAGCCGTGTACAGCAAGCATGCAAAGTCGCAGTGTAAACCTTCGTCGCGAGAAATTAATTCGTTAGAGAACGATAGTCCCGGCATCAAGCCGCGCTTCTTCAACCAGAAGATAGAGCAGAATGATCCGCTGAAGAAGATGCCTTCAACCGCAGCAAATGCAATCAGACGCTCGGCAAAAGTTCCATTGGAGATCCAACGCAATGCCCAGTCTGCTTTTTCTTTTACTGCAGGAACAGTTTCGATAGCATGGAACAAACTGTCTTTCTCTGCCGGATCTTTGATATAGGTGTCAATCAACAACGAATACGTCTCGCTGTGGATGTTCTCGATCATGATCTGATAGCCGTAGAAACAACGACCTTCAGGATACTGTACCTCATTCATGAAGTTGATCGCAAGATTTTCATTCACGATGCCGTCAGAAGCCGCAAAAAATGCGAGGACATTTTTGATAAAGAAACGTTCGTCGTCATTCAGCTTGTTTGCCCAGTCGGTTAAGTCGGCAGAAAGGTCAATTTCTTCAGCAGTCCAGAAGCTGGCCTCTGCTTTTTTATACATGTCCCAAATGTCGCGGTGCTTGATGGGGAAAAGAACAAAGCGATCTTTGTTCTCGGCTAAAATAGGTTCATTCACTTCTGCCATAACTGCGCTGTTAATGCGATTTATATTCTTAATTTATTGAAGGTCAGGTTCTTCTGGCGAAAAAAGCAGGCGTGTGGCCTGCTGATTTTCTTTAAGGTGTTTGATATGAAGCACTTAACAAGTAAGGTGTTCGGCACATTCACCGACAACAAATTTTTGCAAATGAGTCGGACTAGTCAAGTCTATTCCATTAACAAATGCCCGAAGTTTTGAACATACAAGCGTAACGGCTCTTGTTGATAACGCGTAATAAAACCACCCTTTTTCAATAACGACGCGGAAGCCAGGCGGAGTATGTAAATTTTAATAAAAAAACAGGTTAAGTAGTTGCAAATATTGTCGCTGTAACATGTAGAAAACGTTATCGAAATAGGTAAAACAATTTACACGGCATTAAGCATGAAAATCGAGAAGAATCAATCCGACGACTCATGTCAACTTCGCAGCTTCATCCAATGCGTCATACCACTCTTTCCCGTATTTACGAATGAGGGCATCTTTTACAAATTTGTAGACGGGAACTTTTAATTTTTCTCCGCAAGCACACGCGGGTTTACAAATGTCCCAGGTTTCGTAATTCACGGCGTCAAACTTCTTGTACGTTGTTATACGAACCGGATACAAATGACAGGAGACGGGTTTTTGGAAACCTATCTTACAATCTCGCCATGCTTTTTCTATACCGCAAAATGCAGTGCCGTTTTCAAATATCGTATACGCGCATTCTTTACCTGCAGCGACAAGCGGAGTAACTTTATCACCATCGCCGTCAATAATCCATTTGCCTTGTTTCGCAATGGCCTTTTTGCCCTTCTCAGTTAGATAGGGTTCAATCGCAGGATAAATGGCTTCCAGCACTTGTTCTTCGCCGGGTTCTAGTGGTGCACCGGAATCGCCATGCACGCAACAAGCGCCTTTGCATGCGTTAAGGTCGCACACAAATTGTTTTTCCACTACTTCATCAGAAACGAGTGTTCTGCCAATTTCTATCATACGTCAAAGATAGTACCTCTAAAACAATCAGCTGTCGTTGTCGATGTCGTTATTGTCTGCATAATCTCAGTAGCGATACTTTGCATTGACACTATATTTTATTCAGAGTATTAATCGGACAAAAGAAAAACACGACCTCACAGCTCTCGCGTCGGGCTTGGAGGTTGGGAGCAGTCGCGTTCTTTTTATAGACGTAACTCGTAAGAGGAGTATCCGAAATTCAATGAGGACATCTTCAAATAAAACGGTTCAATCGGTTATCTTTGCGCCTTATGGCAAATCAAGAAGATCTTTTTAAAAATATCATTTCTCACGCAAAGGAATACGGCTTCATTTTTCCGTCCAGTGAAATTTACGACGGGTTAAGCGCAGTATACGATTATGGCCAAAACGGAGCGGAATTGAAAAAAAATATTCGCGAGTTCTGGTGGCGTTCCATGGTGCAGATGAACGAGAATATTGTAGGCATTGATGCGGCAATCTTTATGCATCCTACAACATGGAAGGCTTCCGGTCACGTGGACGCATTTAACGATCCGTTGATTGATAATAAAGATTCAAAAAAGCGATATCGCGCCGATGTGTTAATTGAAGACGCTGCGGCGAAGTTGGAAGATAAGATCAAGAAGGAAGTAGAAAAGGCCGCGAAACGATTTGAAAATTTTGATGAAGCGATGTTCCGCTCGACGAATGGTCGTGTAGTAGAATATCAAAAGAAGATAGATGAGATCAATACGCGCTTCAAAACAGCAATGGAAAATAACGACATGGCTGAAATGAAACAGATTATAGTTGACCTCGAAATTGTTTGTCCAATTTCGGGAACACGTAATTGGACGGATGTTCGCCAATTCAATCTAATGTTCGGCACGCAGGTGGGTTCGGTAGCGGAAGATTCCAGCACGATTTATTTACGTCCGGAAACAGCACAAGGAATTTTCGTGAATTTTTTAAATGTGCAAAAAACAGGAAGGATGAAAATTCCTTTTGGTATTGCGCAAACCGGAAAAGCCTTTCGTAATGAGATTGTAGCAAGACAGTTTATTTTCCGTATGCGCGAGTTTGAACAAATGGAAATGCAATTCTTCGTGCGTCCCGGAACCCAGAAAGAATGGTACGAACAATGGAAGGCTGCACGTATGAACTGGCATCGCGCCATGGGATTTGATGCCTCAAAGTATCGTTTTCATGATCACGTTAAATTAGCGCACTATGCCGATGCGGCTTGTGATATCGAATTTGAATTTCCGTTCGGATTCAAGGAGTTGGAAGGTATTCACTCGCGCACCGATTTCGATTTGGCGAATCATGAAAAATTCTCGGGTAAGAAGTTGCAGTACTTTGATCCGGAATTGAATCAGAATTATGTTCCATATGTGGTAGAAACTTCAATCGGATTAGATCGCATGTTTTTGGCGATAATGTCAACTGCATACACTGAAGAAAAACTGGATGACGGAAGTGGACGTGTTGTTCTAAACCTTCCTGCATTTTTAGCTCCGATTAAAGCTGCTGTGTTGCCATTGTTGAACAAAGATGGTTTACCGGAGAAGGCCAAAGAAGTAATAGATTTATTAAAGTATGATCACATCATCACTTCGGAAGAGAAGGATACCATCGGTAAACGTTATCGTCGTCAGGATGCAATTGGAACTCCATATTGCATCACTGTTGATCATCAAACACTTGAAGATAATACGGTAACAATTCGTGAACGCGATACCATGAAACAAGAGCGCGTATCAATCGATCGATTGCCTGAAATTATCGATGCTCGCGTGAGCATGAAGCACGTGCTGAAAAAATTGGCTTAATCGATAAGCCCTAATTGTCGCATCAGGAAAGAGGCTGTTCTATTTTGAACAATGCCTCTTTCTATTTTATAGGCGAAGTGCAATTCATTATTTGTAACGACACCTTCAAACTTATAGTTGTTTACCGCAGGGGCGTGAGTCTGCGCCATTGCGCATAGTTTTAAATCGTGCGTTGCGAAAATGGTTAACGCGGGTAATGGCAATAATTTTTCTAAAAACTGAAATGCCCCATTGTACTTATCGTCTGAATTTGTTCCGCGTAGAATTTCATCCAGCAAAACGTATGCGGTTTGTCCGCTTTGCAATCTTTCTAAAATGTGTTGCAGCTGCTTCAGCTCCTGAAAAAACAGCGATGTATTTTCTTCCAGTGAATCAGTAACGCGAATGCTGCTCAACACAGGAGCCGGGGTATAATGAAAATGTGTGGCAGCTACGACGCATCCTGCATTAGCTAATACGATGTTCAACCCCAGAGTCCGCAGAAAAGTACTTTTCCCCGACATGTTTGATCCTGTTACTAAAATCAATCGGGCCGGTAAACTAAAGTTGACATCATTCGAAATGACACGATTCGGGGCAATTAAAGGATGTCCCAGTTCTTTTGTTTCGACTGCTATTGACCCTTCTTGTAATTGCGGAATGGTAAAATGAGGATGATTAAATGAAAACGTAGCGGTACTCACCAATACTTCCATTTCTGCTAGAGCATCGAACCATCCTGCAACATGTTGACCGTATTTGGTGCGCCACTGTTCTGCTTCGCTGATGCATAATAGATCATGTAATCCGAACGTGGTTAACAAGAAGTTACCCAAAACATTTTTTCGGTTATCAAATCGTTTAGAAACATTGGCAAGTGCGCGGACACCTGCAGCAGCATCTTGCGCTTGTGTTTGAATCTGTTTCAGTTTTTCGGCGTGAAAGGACTCCTGCTCAATACTGCGAAATACCTCAGTGAATTTTTTCATCAGTTCGTTGTGCTTCCCAATAATTTCACTGAGTTCATCGCAGTGTTTTTTATATCGTCCGTTGATGATCCATGCTACAGCAATAATTGGTGTAAACAACCACGTCCAATCAAAATATAGTGCACATGCGGCACCTCCTATGGAAAGTACGATCCATGTGTAACGAATAGCAGCGAAATAGCTTGTGTTCGCTTGTTGACTTTGAGCGGCCCATTTCAATAGCGGAGCATAGTCAGCATTGTCCTTATTTTCCTGATACGTTAATGCAATGAAGTGTTGACGAAATTCTTCTTTGTCCTGCAGCTCTTGATTGGCGGCTTGTTGGGAACGAATATGTGCACCGGTCGGAATTCTTTCAGGTGCGAGTAAATCTCCTAAACGCTGTTGACCTTGAGGAGAAGCGATACGATTGATAGTTTGGAACAGACTATGCACACCAAAAATGTCGAGATCGTCGCGTTCAGCGGATTTGAACAGAATAGGGAATAGATCGGGAAGTTGATGTGTGGTGCAATAGCGCAATTCTTGTTGATTTAATTTTAATTTGAAAGCAACCAACTCCTGCTGTGATTGCAGATCCGCAAATTTTTTAACCAGAAAAAGAAAAGCAGCAATCAAGCCAATTAATGGGAGAAAAAAGTACGGAATATAAGTGTGATAGAATAACAACAGAACAACAGTGAGAATGGTTGCGAGCCGCAAACGAGCCAGCAGGGTTACTTTTTTACTGATGGATAGCAGTTCCTGTTCGAAACGTTGAATGCGGGCTTGGTAATATTGTAGTTTGTTACTCATACCGGTAAAGTTAGTAGTAGCACGTAGTTATTAACGCAGAAAGCCCCATTGTTATGAGGCTTTCTGCGTGTAAAGACTTTTAATCTTAGTTGCGCACCATCTTCAAAGTTTCCACTTTGCCGTTGTGTACTACTTTAATAAAGTACACACCTGCAGCGAATGAAGAAACGTTGATGTAGTTGTTCAACGCAACTGTGTTAGTTTCGAAAACTACTTTTCCTGTTACGTCAACAATTTGCATCTGCATTGCGTCCGTATTCTCACGACGAACGCGAACGTTGATCATGTCTGAAGAAGGATTTGGCAATACAGATAGGAAGTCAATAGGTAATGTGTTATCCTGAATGCCGGTGACTCCTGCAATGTCGTAAGCAAATAAGTAGTTTGGAGAACCTTGTAGAACACCAATCAGACTTAAAGCAGGAGTAGAAACAATATGACATCCGCCCGCAAGATCACCGGCTGTTCCCATGTCTGCAGTGACGTTATGAATTACGCTTGTTTGAACCCCTGTTGCAACGTTTACCTGAATTAGATCCGCGTTATTTGTAGTTGTGCCGGTTTGGTGGAAAGCCCATAAGTATGGTCCGCCTGCATTGGTATTGTCAAAGCCAAGACCATAAGTTGCGGTTAAGCCGTGTAATCCTGCCGCAACCTGAGATACCGGAACCCCGGTCATATCCACTAATGTGAAATCAGTTGCCCATGTTCCTACCCAGAAACCACCTGCATTGCTGTTGGCTGTTGGGTCGTACGCATAAATAACGGCAGTGTTAGCTCCTGCATAAATGCTGGTGCCATCAGTAGTCATGGAACGAACTCCTGTTACTCCGGGAACGGTGAAGCTTCCATTAAGTGAACCTGTTAAGCTGAAACTCCAGATAGTGTCACTACCCCAGCGGGAAACCCAAAATTCTGTGCCGAATTGCACAACGCCTGCGTTTCCTGAACCTGCACCTGCAGCCGTAATGTCGTAGCTAAACAATACTTGCCAAGGTGCAGCAAGTGACGGGTTAAAATTGTGTTGGCCAACGCTTGGGGCTGCTTCTGCAGTGTTGTTGGATTGTTGTGCTTGTGCAGCAAAAGAAAATACCGCAACTACGCTAAGTGTTAAGTAGATGTTTTTCATTAAAATTTGGTTTAAGGTGAAACAATATTAGGCATATTTCTCCCATTACACAATGATTACCACAGATATCCGAATAACTCCATCATCCAGGCAATGCCCAAATGAATGATAACTCCGCCCCAGATCGATTTGCTTTCAATAACCCAAACACTCAGAAGAATGCCACCAAACAATGAACTTATTGCTTCAGCCGGCGGTTTACCTAAATGGGCGCAAACGTAAAAGAATGCTGCAGGAAGTATAATTTGTTTTCCGAGATACTTGGTGAATGCTAAAATCAGAAATCCACGAAAGAAAAACTCCGTTGTAACAAAATCAACTCCGTAACAAGATTCAAACAGCAAAGTGTAAGCTGTTTGGTTTTCGGTGATTTGTGCAGCGCAAAGAACTTTTTCGGCGAGCGGATAAAATTTTTGAAAGGATGGCTCTACTGCGGCTATCGCAACTACTGCAGAAAAAATCAGCAGTGTGATCAGATAACCTTTGGGTTTAAGTTGTTTCGTGCTGAAACCATATAAGGGTTGTGTATTTCTATCCATGAAATACCAAAAGACGATAACCGGCAATCCTAACGTAAATACGCGGATGACATTATTGATGCATTTCATCCAGAAACGAAATTCCGGAGTGGTGTTGAAGTCTTGCAGCCAATTTTGATGCTGGTAGAAGTAAATGCGAAATGCGAAAGCACTAACGGCAAAGATGGCTGTGAGCCACAACCCGCGTTGATGAAATGGTTTCTTATTCGTAGAAAAAGGAATAAGCAAAAGCAAACTACCTATAAATGCGGCAGCATAAAACAGCCAATTAATAATAAACTGTAGATCGCTTTGATTACCACTTTTGCTGACTACTGCTGCAAACCGAAATTGCTCTTGAAAGTAAACCAACGTCAGGGTAATGACGAGCAGGATAAGAAAGTAACGCTTGTTAAGATCTGTTTTATAGTAAGTGTAAGCGCTTGACCATAATGCTCGCATCCGATAAACATAATGATAAGTGTGATAAAAAAACAAAGGGCCGCTTCCCCAAACGACCCTTTGTACTTGCAGATGTGTTGAACGGTATTCCGTCTAGCTGACTGATCCCAAAACCCTCATGGACAGTACAGCGATACAAAAGTAGGAGCAGGTGTTGTATTCCGCTAGCCAAATTTTAGCAAAGGGTTTGCAAATAATGACCTATTTTAGATCTCGAACCATGGAAAATGATTAAATATGGACTATTTATGTGTAATTTTTGATGGTTCATGAAAACGTTGCCTTTTAAAATTCCTTTACCGTCTGAAACCTCTATCGTTGTTGAAGAGGAGATTCAGCCGCATTTTTATACGTATTTGCACCAGCATCAGGAAGTGCAGATTACGTGGATTTTGAAGGGAGAAGGAACACTACTGGCAGGCAATTTTACGGGAAACTTTGGTTCGGGAGATATCTTTTGGTTTGGTCCGAATCAGCCGCATGTGTTTCGGTGTGATCCAATTTATTTTCAGAAGAAGAATTGGTTGAAGGCCCAATCGATATCGGTATATTTCAATATCAATGAAGCGCAATCTGCTTTAATGGGGTTACCCGAACTGGAACTGCTCAAAAAATTTTCACAGCGATCCTCCAGAGGTTTTCGCATAGAACCGGACGATTATGTTGCGATCACGGAAGCATTCCTGAAAATACGAGTTAAACACGGCATTGCACGATTAACGGCATTTTTGGAGTTGATTGATCAAGTGCTGAGCAACAGCAAACACATTCCTCTATCTGATGAACCTGTCGGGCATAACTTATCAGAAAAAGAAGGAACGCGTATGCATTCCATTTACGATTTTACATTGAAGAATTTTCACAAGGACATTTCCGTAGCCGAAGCCGCCGATATCGTACACATGACTCCTGAAGCATTTTGTCGCTTCTTCAAAAAACATACGCGTAAAACATATGTCACGTTTTTAAATGAAGTACGTGTTGATCACGCGTGTCGTCGACTAAAAAACGCGGACGATAAATTGGTTAGCGAAATTGCCTATTCTTGTGGCTTTGGAAACGTTTCCCACTTTAATCGTGTGTTCCGAAAAGTCACGGGTAAAACACCGCGTGAATATCAAACACAAGCATTAGCACGTTTTAAAAAGAGCGATTTGCAAGAGCGTCTATAACGCCGCTATTAATTGGCGGAGCGCATGTAGGACATCGTATCAGCAAAGTTCAAATCAGTTACTTCCAACTCCCTGTAAGATGTGATCATTCCGTTCCGATCAAAACAGATCTCGATACTTACCGTACAATATTGAGTGGCTTCTTTCGATGGGCGATAAACCTGCATATCCATATTGAACGTAACAACATGTTCATCGTTAATTTCTTGATGGAAAAACGATTCGGGATTTATCGCATACACCGGATTTTGAAAGTCGGCGTGTATGGCGGCATCCTGAATTTCCTGTACTGTAACATCGGATAAACCTATGAACGTGCGAACGGTAGTTTGATAATAATTGCTTGCGTCGAATGCGTTATTAGTTAAATCAGTGTAGTAATTCGAGATGATTTGCTCATAATCAGCATTAGACATGAATGCAACCTCGTCAACATACTGGGTAGTTATCTCCTCTTTGGGTTGTGATTCTTTCACCGCTAAAATGACAACCACAGCAATCACCAATATAGCAGAAGGAATTATGATGGCCCACCAATTTGTTTTTTCCCCGGATGCAACCGTCTTCGTCTGAGGTTGTGGTGAAACTTTTTCTTTCGTTGCACCGGCATGCATGCTTTGAGAAAGTGCATGTTGTATGGCGTGTGCAAATTGATCACACGTTTGAATACGACGACTTACATCTTTGGATGTTGCAGCCTCAATGACATATTCAATATGCAAAGGAACAGCCGGATATACTTCCGATGCTCTAGGCAACGGCACACTCACAATCTTATTAAACACCTCAAACTCTGAGGTCATTCCATCGTACGGACATTGTCCCGTAAGCATTTGGTAAAACGTAACGCCAAGCGAATAAATATCGCTGCGTACATCCGCCGGTTCACCTTTTACTTGTTCCGGACTCATGTAGTAGACCGTACCCATCTGTGTCCCAGTGCGCGTGAGTTTCGCATTGCTGTCGTTGAGCAATTTGGCAATACCGAAATCCAGAATTTTAATTTGACCTTCGTTCGTGATTAAAATGTTGGAAGGTTTAATGTCGCGATGAACAATGTTTTTACCATGTGCAAAAGAAAATGCAGATAGAATTTGTAACATCCACGCTGAAGCTTTTTCAAAAGGTATCGGCCCTGAAACATTTCTAATGTAGTCGTCCAGCGGTGTGCCATCAACGTATTCAAGAATCAGGTACAAGCCTTCACTATCCTCGTAATAATCGATAAGATTAACGATTCCGGGATGTTGCAATTGCACTAAAAGTGCAGCTTCGTTTTTGAAACGTAAACGTAATTGTTCATTACGTACCAAATGAGCATGCAACGATTTGATCGCCACTTTTCTTGAAAGATGCGTATGCTCTGCTAACCATACCGCCCCCATTCCTCCTTCACCAATCAGTGAAAGAATACGGTACTGTAAAATCTGTTTGCCAATCATGTGCTAAATTTATAACTGGAATTTGATTGGAATTTTCTGATCGGTACGAACGGACTGTCCTCCAATTTTACCCGGATTCCATGCCGGCATTGACTTTACAAGACGAATCGCTTCTTTCGTTAAGCCCGGTCCGTTTTTCACTTCAACGGATGCGCGGACATTAGAAAGGCGACCATCTTTTTCGACAGTTGCAACAATCATTACGGTCCCTGTAATTTCATTTTCGCGTTCGTAAGAAGGATACTTCAAGTTGCGCGAAATGAAAGCAGACATGGCGTCGTAGCCTCCGGAGTATGTTGGCTTTACATCCACATCATAGGTCTGGTAAACAGTTCCACTGCCGGGAGTTGGCTCCGGTTGTGGTTTGGTTGTTGGACCCGTAACGACTGTTGGTACCGGTGGTGGAGGAACAACTGCCAAGCCCTTATCGGCTTCGGCAATCTTAGTGTCAACAGCTGTGTTCGATGGATCCACTTGTTTCGCTGCAGTATAGGCGTCCTTCGCTTCTTTCCATTTCTTTTGCTTTAACAGTTTATCGCCGACCTGAATCAAGCTGTCAGCACGCTTTTTCAAAGCTTCTGCATTGCCTTTATCCACAAGCGACTGAGCAACTGCCTTATCAGTACTGTCTTTGGTTTTTGCTTCAGCAATACTGTCGTTTTTGCGAACGGTTTCTAAACTGTCCTTCTTGCGCTTCTCGGCTATAGCAGTATCTTCATTGCTTCCTCCGGAATTTATAACCACGATTACGATTATCGCTATAACAGCAAGAACACCTCCGATAATACCAATCATGTTACCGTTACTCTTCTTTGCGCTTGGTGGCGCGTCAGCAAGAGCGGCATCACTTTGGTAAGTAGGCTTTGGTGTTGGTGTAACTTGAGGATTCGTGCGATCAAACGCAACAGTTTTTTCAAAATCAGGTTGCTGTTCAACTACAACGGTTTTTTCAAAGGGAGCAGGAGCAGCCGGTGTGCGTTCGATGTTTTCTACAGCTGCTAAAAACTCACGACAGCTTTGGAAACGATCAGCAGGATTTTTAGCAGTTGCCTTTGCTAACACTTGCTCCATGGCTGAACTTACAGCAGGATAAACCGTGCTCGCATTGGGCAACGGTTCATTGACGATCTTATTGTAGATCTCATACTCCGTTGTTAAATCTTTGTAAGGATTGGTTCCGGTTAACAACTGGAAAAACGTGACCCCGAGCGAATAGATATCGGAGCGCTGATCTACATTTTCACCTCGAACTTGTTCGGGACACATATAATAAATTGTCCCTACCTGAGTTCCTGTCTTCGTTAACTTCTTATCAACCTCCGATAAAAGTTTCGCAATACCGAAATCAAGAATCTTACAACGCTCGTCTTTGGTTAATAAAATGTTGGATGGCTTAATATCACGGTGTACAATTCCCTGATCATGTGCATATGCAAATCCGGTTAAGATTTGCTTCATTAATTTAAGTGCACGTTCTTCCGGAACAGGACCAGTTACTTTACGGATATAATCATCCAACGCTGTGCCGTCCACGAATTCCATAACGAGGTACAATCCGTCTGCTTCCTCCAGGTAATCGTACAATGCAACAATTGCAGGATGCTGCAAATGAGCCATCGTAGAAGCTTCTTTCTTAAAACGCTCACGAATACTTTCGTTGTTCGCTAATCGTTCGTGCAATGATTTGATAGCCACCATACGACCCAACTTCACATGCTCAGCCAGGTACACATTACCCATGCCGCCTTCACCAATCATCTTTTTGATTTCGTAATGTAAAATCTGCTTACCGATTAAACTCATGTCTTACTGATATTGAATGAATATTGTATTGCTTTTATTTCCCGCCCATTCCCGGGATAGAATCTTTCTTTTTCAATGCTATATAAATTCCCACAATGAAAATCAATGAAATGATTCCAACTGCATAATAGTCTAATGACATCTCTCCCGCACTTTCAAAACGTTCAGTGTAATCCTTATAAAATTGCTTGTGGAGAATTTCAACTGAACTGACGTTAACAGTATCTGTCACCGGTTCAGGAATAATTAACTTGCCCGGATTGGCACTGTCCATCTTAATTTGGGAAGTGTCTATTTTCATGACTTCCGCTACTACAGTATCTTGTAAAATGCTGAAGCCTTCTGTTCCCCAACGCGATAATGTTCCGTAACTGATAAATTCAACCAACGGATTTTTAATTTTTGCAACAAGACCTGCAAGCATAATTTGCGGAATCAACGCTAATGGAACAAGCGTCATTACTTTCTCCGCAGTATCCACAACTGCAGATAACAACAAGCCCATCAATGTTGAGCTCAACGCCAATACCAGCATCCAGTTGAATGAACCCATCGGATCGTTCCATTCCGGATTATCGCCGGAATAGTTAAGGTAAACGATACCCACAAACAACAACGATTGCACTGCGCTGAAGAATCCTAACACGAATAATTTCGACATCATGTATGTCGGAATTAACATGTTGAACATTCGTTCACGTTTGTATATCGGAAGTTCGCTTACGATTTCACGCGCTGCATTATTCGCTCCAAACCAAATAGCGCAGATAGCCATCAAGAATGGAACCGATTGCACCACGTCTTTGAAGATCAAACAAATTAGTCCGGCAATAATCGGCGCTTGCGCAATCATGATAATAGTATTAACACGATCGTTTGTCTTGATTTTGAAATAACGCGCTGTTAACCACCGCAACTGATCGAACCACGAAACTTTGGTCCGCGCAGGTTTTTCTGCAGGCGGTTCCGGAACAACGTCAGGATGCGGATGCTCGCGCTCGTATTTTTCAATCCACGGCTTCGAACGATCTCCCGCGATGTTAGCGTACACATCAACCGAATTTTTAACGTTGAAATAATTCTTGTAACCGTCGGTACTGCCATAGTAAACCAGGTGTCCGCCTTCTGCAAGGAACATCACGGAATCCATGTAGTTCAAATCTTCCGGCTTGTGAGTAACCATAACGACGGTGGTGCCGCGTTGTGCTAATCCGCGCAGAATCCCTAAAAATTCTTCGATCGTTTGCGGATCGAGTGGCGAAGTAGGTTCGTCCAAAAAGATCACCAAAGGATCAGTAAGCAACTCAACAGCAATTGAAACACGTTTGCGCTGGCCTCCGGAAATTTTTCCGACCAGATTTTTGCGAATATGTGCAATGTTCAGATCCTGCAAAACCTGATCAATTTTTTCTGCAATTAATTCCGGGTTCGCATTTTGTAATCGCAATCGCGCTGCATAGTATAATGATTGTTCCACCGTCAATTCACGGTGTACAATATCATCCTGCGGAACATATCCAATTTGTGTTTTTAAGAATTCATAATTCTGAATTAATTCCAGATCGAATAGATAAACGGCACCACTCGTGATGGGAGCATCGCCGTTCAAAGCTTTCATCAATGTGGATTTACCGCATCCCGAAGGACCCATAATTCCCATTAGTGAACGCGACGGAATAGTAAAGGACATTTCTTTCAATCCCTTATATCCGTTCGGATAGGCTTTTTCAATACGCTCTGCACGTATCGCGACATCTTTCGAAATGTCTTTCGCTTCTCCTTTTAATTTCATTTTGAAGCGACCAACCAAAATCACATCACGCTCGGTGACTTTAGTGGCGCCCGTGATTCGCTTGCCGTTAACATAAGTGCCGTTCAGTGAATTCAGATCTTTAACCTGAAAACTTCCGTCACTTAATTTTTCTATTGCTGCATGACGACGACTAACAGAAGCATGATTGAAAACGACATCACACTCTGCATTACGTCCAATTACGACAACATTTTTGTTGGCGAACTTGTCCATGATGTTCGTGTGTTCGCCGGTGGATTTGTCATCCACCGCGGCACCTGCAGCATTAAACTGTGATTCGTCGCCATTAACCAATAAGCGCAACGACTTATTGCCGGAAAACCAGATTTCATCACCAGGATTTATTTTTACCGGAACACCAACATTCAAACGATTGCCGTTTACAAACGTACCGTTCGAACTTCCGATGTCCTGTAACAACAATTGTCCCTGCGTGTCACAAATAATTTGTGCGTGCTGACGAGAGACCGTGTTGTCCGGAATTAAAATATCTACCTGACCTTCTGCTTTACCGATGGTCAGTACAAGATGCGATCCTTTAATCAGTTTTACTTTCCGCAGTAACTGATTTCCGGCGACGAATAACAGTTTGATTTCGTTCATTTTTATTTACCGCTGGTAATCGTGATTTCGTTGGTTGATGGTTTGTACTTAAAGCTGGTAGAAATTGGAACGGTAATTTGATAATCGTCCACAAGCACATCAGCTTGTCCGTCTACGAAGTATTCAAAATCTCCGCTGATCACGGAAGTGGCTCCGCTTAAGGCAGTATACAAATTATTTACCGCAAGATCGCCCGCAACGTCACCTTCTTCGCCCGGCTTCAATTTGTTAGGCTGTTTCCCTAACCATTCACCTACACGCTTCTTGTAATCTTTATCAGCGAATACATCAATCCAAACGTTCTTAATCTGAACATCTAAAGGCAGTGTATTTTTCAAGTGAACTTTAAAATCGAAAGTGCTGGTTGTTGCTTCTGCCTTTTTCAATTTCACTTCATTCAAAGTCACCGAATTGTTTCCAAGGCCATCTTCAATCAACATCGGAACAAAATCTTTCGGACGGAAATAAATGCGTGTCTTCTCTGACTTGTTTGATCCGAGCATGCTGAATTTGCCTTCCACCTGAATGTCGAATGCAATGGAATCTTTAGTTTTCATCAGCGTTGGCAAATCATTGCGCATCGCAGCAAGATGAAACTCAATGTTAAGGCCGATGGTGTCGGATGATTTTCTTTTTAATGAAACATCATCAACACCTTTCGTTTCACCTATCAGAGAATCTTTGTAATATAATTTCACAACCAGATCTTTTCCTTTGATAGAAAAGAAATTGTCGTTACGAACGATGATGCTCGTGCGCGCAATAAACCCGCGATCTGTGCGATCAACCACTTCAAGATTAATAGCTTTTTCGAAGTTGGGATATTTGAACATGGCAAATAGTGCGCCTACGATTACAGCAATCAGGCCAACGTTCAATACGATAAGTCTAGTTCTGTTGCTCATTATTCGGGGCAGTTATATTTATAATTCGATAACATGTGGTTGCGGATACAAACCGCGCGCTTGTTGGAGTATGGGTGAGAACGGAAAATGTTATCCAGTGGATCGTATTCCGGATTTCCATCAGCATCATGCATACGCTCCCACAAACCGATTCCTACACATGGATCCCATCCACACTTCATGCACAAGTCTGAGCCCCACAAGTCGCAGTGTGATTCATTTTCTTGATTAAATGAAGTTGTTACGATTGACTCCAGCATTTGTGCGCCCATTCCAATTTCGTTATTGCCAAATGTCTGTTCGAACCACTTGTTCTTTTGAATATGTTGGCGAATATGGCCTAATTGGTTGTGACCGATTTCATGTCCTAAGATCGCAGCAATCTCATCGTCATTTTTGCAGAAGTCGATAATACCGGTGTAGATGAATACTTGTCCACCTGCAGTGAATGCGTTCAATACATTGTCATCAACCACGTAGATTTCGTAGGTCATTCCGTAAGGATTTGGAATGTTCTGTACCAACTTGTTAAAGATACGCTGAATGCGAGCAACAACAGAACCGCTTTCTATGATGGTTGCCGTCTTGAACATTTCATCTTTGATAGACTGGCCAACTTCCAATTCCTCTTCCAGCGTCACTTCAATTCCTGAATCTTCAATAGTTTCTTTTTCGAAACCACGAATGATGTCAAGAATGCTTCCTGTGCCCATGTCATTTTCATCTTTCAGACACGAGAAGTCATAAACGATTTCTGAACCCGCCGGCTCTTCAACCACAACAATTACAGGCTCTTCATTCGGTTGAGTTGGTTGTTGTTCAATTTCTTTCCTGCGTCTCTCGCCTTCAGCAGGAGGTACAGGTGCTTCTGCTTTTTGTCCTTCTTCATCACGGGTAACATCCGTTTTCGGCAGATCTTTTTTCTTCAGCACTTCCGATTTTTTCAAATCGCTATCATCACCGGCTCCCCCTTCATTCGCGAAATACATCACTAGGAATAAAGCGATCACCGCACCCATCGATATGATGGCGCTTCGCATAAAGTTGTCCTGAGCGGCAGGTGCTTTTTTCGGTGCGGACTTTGGCGATGTAAAGCCGCGCGTTTTATCGAGGTTGGCTTGTTTTAAACCTGACGTGTGTTTTTCCCAATCCAGTTGCGCTTCACCAAGCTTTACAATGTCGCCTGAAACTAAGAATACGCTTTCGGCAATTTTTTTACCATTCACATACGTGCCCGATGTGGAGTTGAGGTCGGTGAGGAAGATATTTCCATCATCGTCCAGGAAGATCTCAGCATGCTTACGACTTACCGCAGCATCATTGAGAACAACGTCATTTTCGGCATCCCTGCCGATTCGAATCATTTTCATCTTGTTGGAGTTTGATTAGGGGGTGTTCTTGCGGTTAAATGAGAATTTAAAAATAAGGTTATTACTCCAATGATAAACACCCAGCATCCGGGACCGGAGTTACTTTCTTCGGATGTAATATTAAAAACGCCTGCAAAACCGAATGTTTCGTGGCCTGCGAATACTACGGTTAATGCTGAAACACTTCCCCACAGAACAAATGCGGGACGCAGGTTTTTACCTGTGGCCGAGCCCGGAAAATAATAGCGCACTAATGTGAAAAACAATGCACCGTATAGCAGTAACCAAATCAGGCGAAAGATAAGTCCTCCATATTCGTTGCCACCGCCGATCATAGAGGTCATTAACGTAAAACCGCTCAGATGAATAATTCCGGGGTGTCCGCTCCAATGCTCAATGGTAAACCACATGGGTAGGTTGCTGAAAAACAGAAACGTTAGTAATGCCATAACTATAAATTCGATTTGCAAATAAAATTCCTGTTCAACGGGAAATACATGATTCAAAATAGCACCTGCAACAAGCAGCGACAAAATAGTCAAACCATATCCCGCACCTAATAATGGAGTCGCAGTATCAACTTCTTCTGTTGATGCAGTTAAAATCAACACGGTTAATAGCCCTTGCATACTTAAACCTGCCCAGGGTAAAAAGTGACACAACGGCAATTTCCGGCCCCAAGGAGTTGCGCTAAAAATCGTTAAGCCGATGACCAGACATAAGATGATTCCCGATGATGCAATTAAACCCGAGTATCCCGAAAGCGCCGCTAAAGGTTCGTCTCCCGATAAATTAATTATTAATGAAATCAGCGAATAATATGCTTTACCCGATGTTGAGTAGTACGGCAACAGTACACTTATTGCGGCAACTATTCCGGATATCATTAATGCAACAAGTACTCTATCTTTTTCGGTAAACTCCTGAGCCGATGCTGTCGGAGGAATAACAATATCTGGTTGAGAAGTGGATGTTTTGAAATAATTTTTCCAAGGCAAAACAGAATTGCCGGCTTTAACGATATCGTTATCCTCCAACATCACAGAGCCGCTGATTTTTCGCCCATTTACAAAGGTGCCGTTACCCGAGTCCAGATCAGTTAAAAAAACGTGCCCTTCATCATCACGGAATAATTCCAGATGATAACGTGAAACCGATGTGTCCTGCAACACGATGTCATTTTCACGGGCGCGTCCTACTTTAACTAATTTCATATTAAATGTATTAACGCATTTTTAAAATCTGTGCACGTTTGAAAGCGATGCTCCGGTTGTTTCATGGTTGCTTTGCGGACGATAGCTGCAATCGTAGGCGACAAATCTTTACGGATATTTCGCACATCGGAAATTTGCTCTTGCATTACTGCTTTGAATACATCATCACGCCCTGTTGAGTTGGGGAATGGTGTTTGTGTGGTGAGCAATTGAAATAAAGTCACGCCCAGCGAATATATATCCGACAAAGTACTTACTGCTTTTCCTGAAATCTGTTCCGGACTCATGTACACCGGACTTCCCATAATTTTTTCGGGATTTCCTTCCTGCAAAGTATGCGCAATACCAAAGTCAAGCACTTTGATTTCTCCGGAGTTGGTAATCATAATATTTAAAGGTTTCAAGTCGAGATGAATGACATCCTGTGAATGTGCATAGGCAATTGCATCCAACACTTCACACATCATCGCAGCAGCAACAGATTCCGGTAAGGGTCCTGAAACCTTATTTATATAATCTTCCAGATTTACACCGTCTACAAACTCCATCACCAAATAAACCGCTTCACCTCCGTCAATAAAATCAACAAGGCGAACAATATTCGCATGATTTAAGTATAAATATCGATTAGCTTCTTCTTTAAATTTCTTACGCACAAATTCATTATTCCGAAATCCTGTGCGCAGTTCTTTTATCGCAACAGGAAACCCTGTGTGCAAATCAACTCCCTGATATACGATAGCCGTGCCGCCCGTGGAAAGCTGGCCAACGATTTCGTATTGAGTAGTGATTTTATTTAAGAGCATATGTTATAATAAATGCAATTATTGACCATCTTTTCCTCCCGGAGGCGGTGGTGTTGTGGTCGGCCCTGTTGACCCGGGAGCAGGTTGTTCCGTCGGCGTTGTCGGGTCAGTTTGAGGAATGGTTGTACCGGTCGGGCCGGTTGCTCCCGAAGTTCCTCCGGTATTGGTTGCGCCAGTTGAACTGTTTGTAGGTTTTGGGGAGGTAGCGCCAGTAGCGCCTGTTGTCCCGGTTTTACCGGTAACCCCTGTCGGCGACGGTTTGTTAGTTGGAGTTTCTTTTTTAGGTGCAACCGTTGGATTTTCTTCCTGTTTTTCCTCCGGTTGGTTCGGGTTATTACCGATTTTAAATTCTTTCGGTTCGTCCTTTTTGGGTTCAGGCGTTGGCTCTGTTTTGTTATTATAAATGAAAAACAGAATTATTAAAACAATGAGAAAAGCAATGCCGCCAATTAGAAAAAGTTTACTCTTTTTCTTCTCTTCATTTACGGCAGGAATTTCAGCAGTTGTTTCAAACGGATCTTTCTTCGGTGTATTGATGATTGTTGTTTTACCGGACATGTCGCCGGTATTCACCAGATCGGCAGGATTCATGTCCACGAACACACTGGCAGTAAATGGACTTGATGTAATTTCAATCAACTGCACCGTAATGTTATCATGTCCTCCCGCTGCTTTCGCTGCATTAATTAAAGTTGTGGCTTGTTGTTCCAGCGAACCTTCACGCAGAATTTTTTTCATCGATGCATCATTCACCAATCCGCACAAACCATCCGAACACATCATGAACACATCGCCAACTTTGGGCTGAATGGGATGTTCGTTTACGGTAGGTTCAACATTCGGACGAATGCCTAATGCTTTTAATAACTCGTTTTTTCGCGGATGATTTTCTGCTTCCGCATCAGGAATAATGCCCTGATCAACCAAAGACTGAACGAATGAATGATCCTTTGTGATGCGATGCAAACCTCCAGCGGTAAACAAATAGATACGACTATCGCCAACATGGCCAATGTGCACATGATCACCATGAACGACTAAAACTGTACATGTAGTTCCCATTCCTTTTAGGTTGGGATCCATTTGCGCTGTGGCATAAATCTGTTCGTTCGCAAATTGAATAGCGGAAGAAATACCGGAAGGAATATCCGTCAAGTCCTGACTATCCATAAATTCAAGAATACTCTTGACCGCAATTGATGATGCTGTTGCGCCTCCTACGTGTCCGCCCATGCCATCGCATACCACGAATACATAACCATTCCGCGTTTGTCCGGATCCCATAGAATCTTCGTTGGCTTTGCGCACCAAGCCAACGTCTGTAAGACCGAATTCTTTAAGTTTTTCGCTCATGCAAATTATAGATGGAAGGTGAATGCAACATCACCCAGTAAAACATGATCCGCATCATTGAGCGGATGCGTTCCGCTAATTTTTGTCCCGTTAACTTTTACACCATTAGAGCTGTTCAGGTCGCGTATATAATACTTTCCGCCTTCATAAGTTACAACGGCATGCTTGCGTGAAACCGTATTGTGAGCAAAAACAATATCTGCTCCGGCTTCACGGCCAATAATTATTTCAGGTTTGTTAATTTCCAGTACACCGCCAAATTCTTTCGCAGTTACAATTCGTGCAAATGAGCCACGGGCGCGCATTTCATGAATAAGTTGTTTTTCCCTTTCCTGCTCATGTTTACGACGCTCTTCTTCCTGCTGCTTTCTTTTTTCCTCCTCGGTCTGTCGCACGATGTTTTCAAGATGCCTATCCTGAGCTGCAATTTTTTCTTCTGCCTGACGTTGCTTTTCCTGCATGCTTTTCAAATTCTTCTGACGCAATGCTTCTTCCGCCGCAATGCGCTGTACACGGGCTTTATTCCATTTAAAGCCGGCAAAAATTAAGCCGATAAATGCAACGCCCAATAGAATGAACAAGAGTTTATTTTCTTCGAAACGATCTGCAAAAGTTGGCGGAGGCGCAGTGTATGAAAACAGAATTGATTGTCCGGTTTTTGTTTTTAAAACAGCACTGTGATTTTTTCCATCGCGTGAAGAAGCGGCAGTATAAGAAATCGTGTACTCAGATCCTGCCAATCGTTGAGGAGCGTTTTTAATAAACTTGATCAACTGCTGAACAACATTTTCTGCGTTGTTTCCGTCTGTCCACATCGTTTCTCCGAAAGAAGCATCCACCACATCTTTAATGGTGTATTTATCTTTCATGCCGATGTCATAACGCAACGAGTAGATCGGAATGTTTAAAGCAACAGCCTTATCACTCACGGATCCTGCAGTCTGGCGCGTATCGAAGATGTTGTAATACTCATCAGATAACAACAGAATAATTTTCTTCTTGTCTGTTTTATATTTTTCGAAATACGATAACGCTTCATGCAAGGCCAAAAATATTTCCGAACCTTGATTCTGATTTGCTAAGGCACTTGGTGCCGTTATTGCATTTACTTTTTCTTTTACGACATCAGGTTTGTTCGTGAATTCCGGTTGTGCAGGATATAATAATTGATCATTGCGATACCAGTCAAACGTGACTACAGCCATTTCGTCTATTGCGCCCAACATGCCGCTCATCGCATTGCTCAATACGCCTTTGAAAAATTCACGTTGCATCGCGCGTTGGGGCAGATAGTGATTTTCCATAACAACAAGTATGGAAAGTCCCTGATCGTCGGGTTTCGCGGGTTTCGAAGCGAAAGTAAACGTGCAATTCGCGCCGTCTTCAACTATGAAGAAGTCGCTGTTGTGTGAAACGGGATTGCGATCTGTTGCAACAAGTTTAACGGACGGAAAGCTATCCGCGCTTACGGATTTAAACTGAACCTGCGCGTATAGTGGCATGCAGAGGAAAGCCCACAGCACAGCAAGGCATCCGAAGCGCCGATAGCGTTCCAAGCAGAACGTATTTCGCATTATTGTGCGCTTTTAAACTTAAACGTTGTATTGGCTACTTTAATCGTGTCGCCGTCGTTCAAGTCGTACGGTTTACCTATTTCTAATTCTTCGTTGTTCAGGAATGTCGCGTTAGCAGCCATTTCGTCTTTGATGAAAAACTTGCCTTTCTTGCATAAAATAGTAACGTGCTTTCCGGACACGGCAGCATCATTCGTGATAACAATGGAATTGCCCGGATCGCGACCAATGCTGTTATTTCCTTCATAAATACGGAAATCTACGCCCATCGGATCAATGGTGTACGATATCAACCATCCGGTAATCATGCGTGTTGCGCGAGGATTTTCAGCAACGGTATTTCCTGTTTCGTCAATCTCTAAGCCCTGAATAAAAGTGCGGTTAAGATCTTTTGCAGGTGTTGCAGGTGTGTTCGGATTAGCACCTGAAATTTGTGTTTTGTCCGGTGTAACGGTCGGGCCGTGTCCACCGAATATCTGTGTCTTGGCAGCATCGAGTCCACCTTGCGTATTTTCAAAGTTACCGCTGATCATAGTCTTGTCCATGTTGCCGCCTTCAGAGCCGGACGCAGACTTTGGACAATACGGACATTCTTCCAACGATTCCTTATAGAAGTGACCGTTGTTGCAACGCTTAAAACCTTTCATAAATTATTCTTGTTTGGGTTAGGGTTTCCACACCTGCAACAGGGCAGGCGTTGTTCTGGTAAATATAGTAAATCAGGGATAAAACGTTGGTTAACGGCTAATTATTATTTGCCGTTGAATTGATTCATGGTAAATGCAAGGCCGATAGTTCCAAAACCTTTAACGGCCTCAACGCATTTTTCCAATCGTTCGGACAACACCTTCTGTTCCTCGCTGTTCCATTTGCCTAAAACATATTCAGCTTGACGACCTTTCGGAAAATCATTCCCTACGCCAAAACGTAATCGTGCGTATTCCGCGGTTTGCAATGTTTGTTGAATATGAGATAATCCGTTGTGCCCGCCATCACTACCTTTTGGCTTGATGCGAATGGTGCCGAAGGGTAAAGCAATGTCGTCGGTGATGACGAGCAAATTTGAAACGGAAATTTTTTCTGCCTGCAACCAATATTGAACAGCCTTGCCGCTCAGGTTCATGTATGTGGTAGGCTTAATTAAAATAAAGGTTCGTCCTTTGAATTTGTATTCCGTGACAAATGCATGACGATCCTGCCGGAAAATAAGACTGGATGCCCTCGCAAGAGCATCCAGTACTTCAAATCCGATATTATGTCGTGTGCCGGCGTATTCATCGCCGATATTACCCAGTCCTGCGATCAGGTATTTCACGTGCTCGAATTATTTTTTAGCAGCCTTAGCTTCTTCAGCAGGGGTTGCTACGTTACGCGTAGTCTGAATAGTAACGATAGTAACATTCTTGTTATCCAGGAACGTTAAGCCGTCGATGCTCATATCGGCAACACGAATAGCCTGACCGATGTTCAGGTTTTCGATGTCGATCGTGATCATGTCAGGCATCTTGTCCAACATGCCGCGAACTTTAAGTTTACGCTGCTTCTTGATCAACTTACCACCGGCTTTAACACCTGCAGAGTTACCTACGAATTTTACAGGAAGGCTTAAAGTAACCCCTTTGCCCGGAAGGATTTGTAAAAAATCCACGTGAACAAATTGGTCAGTAACCGGATGCGTTTGGTAATCCTGTACGATAGCGGTGTACTTGTTGCCGTCGATGTCCAGATCAACTGTGCGTACTTCAGGGCTGTTGATCAACCCTTCCAACGCCAGATGGCCTAATTGAAAAGCCACCTGATCAGAACCACCGTACAACACACAAGGAACGTTACCGCTTCTGCGGATTTCTGCAGCATCTTTTTTCCCTACGCTCGCACGACGCGAGCCGCTCATTGCTACTGATTTCATGTTGTGATTGTTTATTGGTTATTAATTAAAAAATTACATGATAAAGTGATTGCTGATGGATTCGTAATTCACCACGCGGTGGAATACATCTGCAAACATGTTGGCTACGGAAAGCACTTTAATTTTCGGGCTTTCGCGTTTCAACGGAATCGTGTCCGTTACAATTAACTCGGTAATTCTCGATTGTTCGATGATGTCGTAAGCTTTGCCCGACAATACAGGATGCGTAATCAATGCGCGCACGCTTGCAGCACCTCGATCCATCATCATATCCGCAGCTTTGCACAACGTGCCGCCCGTATCTACGATGTCATCAATCAAAACAATATTTCTTCCTTCAATTTCTCCGATTGCAGTCATACTATCTACCACGTTCGCTTTAGAACGCTGCTTGTAGCAAATTACAATCTCGCTTTTCAAATGCTTCGCATAAGCGTTCGCACGTTTTGATCCGCCCATGTCAGGAGCTGCCATCGTTAAATTCGGCAATTGCAAACTTTCGATATACGGAATGAACATGGTTGACGCATACAAATGATCTACCGGAACGTTGAAGAATCCCTGTATTTGATCAGCATGCAAGTCCATCGTTACAATACGATTTACTCCTGCAGCAGCCAACATATCAGCTACCAGTTTCGAGCCAATCGCAACACGCGGTTGATCTTTACGATCCTGACGAGCAAAACCGTAATATGGAATTACCGCAATAATTTCCTTTGCTGATGCACGTTTCGCAGCATCTACCATCAACAACAATTCAAATAAATTGTCCGTTGGAGGAAACGTACTTTGAATTAAAAACACCGTTGATCCACGCACTGTTTCCTCCAAAGAGGTTTGAAATTCTCCATCGCTGAAACGACTTACAGTAAGTTTACCTAAAGGCTGACCATAAGCAGCAGCGATTTTTTCTCCAATGTAATTGGAGGCAGTGCCGGAAAATATTTTTACTTGTGCAGACACGGTATTGTGTGTTGAAGGGCTGCAAAGGTAAGTATTTCCACGATTTAACCGCCAAAAAATAGCGGTTTTTCGGCGAAAACTGCCAAAATATAACGCATCTTCCTTAAAAAGAAAGTGTAATCGAATTCAATTCCGGGAAAAGACAACTTTTGATGATGGTCTATTTGATTGAATAACAGCAGATTGTATTTTCCGTGTCCGCTTATAAGAAATCCGCAACCGATTCACCGCGGCTTTGGTGCGCCACTCCTGCTGGGTTGGCAAATGCAGAAGAAATTACCCTGTCGTCGGATGAAATTGTAGGCGTGCCCGGGCATTTCCAAAAACAGAATTTTTTATTCATCGGATATTAACTTCGTTTGGAAATTGATGTCCGCCTGCCTTCAAGCACAGTAATAGTCAATGTTGGCGAATAATTAAACGTCAAGAAAATCTTTCATCGGTGAACTATTTTTGCACTTCGTTGTTCTATAGGCGAACGTCATCCTCACATGCAAGTACTCGAGAAACAAGGACGGAAGCATCCGTTAGTCAATTTGGTCAACTTTGGTTTAGCCGGAGTCACCATGTTGTTCGTCACCTTGTTGGTGTTGTTCGCGTTATCGCATCCGGAGCGCGAGTTGAGTCATCGTGAATTCCCGCGCATATTTTTCTTAAGCACGCTTATTATTATCGCCGGAAGCTACACGGTAGAACGCGCCTACAAAGGATTTGATGTAGATAACGGCGAACAATTGATGAATAATTTATTGCTTACAGCCGGCATCGGTGCTGCGTTTTCTGTCACACAATTTATCGGTTGGAATCAGTTATGGACATCCGGAATAACCTTGTACGAAGTTGGAGTAGGAGGCAGCACGCACACTACAGCAGCCGGTGCATTTTTGTTTGTGTTATCCGGGTTGCATGTATTGCATTTGGCGGTAGGTTTGGGTTTTCTGTTTATGGCCATGTTTAAACTGGTGCATGTGCGTCAGGATGCGGTGAAAGCAGTAATTTATTATACCGATCCCGTTGAGCGTGTGCGCATTCGCATGTTGGCCCGTTATTGGCATTTTCTGGATGTGGTTTGGGTGATTATGTTCTTATTCTTCCTGTGGTTCTTTTTGTAACTACGTGAAAAACAGGTTATACGTCAAGCGGTTTCAATTTTTTGCCGGAATTCAAAAACAATACTTATTTTCGCATCCCCGTACCGAAATGCCCAGATGGCGGAATCGGTAGACGCGCTGGTCTCAAACACCAGTGGATTCACTTCCATGCCGGTTCGACTCCGGCTCTGGGTACGAACAAAAAGCCTCACTAGAGGCTTTTTTATTATGGCCACGGTTTACATTCTATATTCAACCCAAGCGGATAGATATTATATCGGATCATCGAAG
>JAJTEY010000023.1 GCA_021299855.1 Bacteroidota bacterium
ACTCGACTAAGTAAGGAACAAGTAATTTGACGAACGAAAAAATCTGAATTATGTCTTTCAGAAAAGAACCAAAAATAAAGAGTAACTTCTCTACAATTACGATCAGTTTGGCCTCTCCGGAGTCTATTCTGGAGCGTTCAAGTGGAGAAGTTCTAAAGCCGGAAACGATAAACTATCGTACCTATAAGCCGGAACGCGACGGATTGTTCTGTGAGCGCATTTTCGGTCCTGTGAAGGATTGGGAATGTCATTGCGGAAAGTACAAGCGTATCCGTTATAAGGGAATCGTTTGCGATCGTTGCGGTGTTGAAGTAACGGAAAAGAAAGTGCGTCGCGAGCGTATGGGTCATATCAATTTGACTGTACCTGTTGCACACATTTGGTATTTCCGTTCATTGCCAAATAAAATTGGTTATTTGCTCGGTCTTCCAACTAAGAAGTTGGACATGATCATTTACTACGAGCGTTATGTTGTTATTAACGCCGGTGTAAAATCAGAAGGCGGAATTCAGTACATGGATTTCCTTACTGAAGAGCAGTACCTTGAGATTTTGGAAACTCTTCCAAAAGATAATCAGTATCTGGATGACGCCGATCCAAACAAGTTCATCGCAAAAATGGGTGCAGAGGCACTTTACGATTTGTTACGTAACTTGAAGTTGGACGAATTGTCGTACGAATTACGTCACAAGGCCAATACAGAGACTTCTCAACAGCGTAAGAACGAAGCATTGAAGCGTTTGCAGGTTGTTGAGGCTTTCCGTCATGCGAACAAGATCGTTGAAAATCGTCCTGAGTGGATGATTATCAAAGTTGTTCCTGTTATTCCACCGGAATTACGTCCGTTAGTTCCGTTGGATGGTGGACGTTTCGCAACATCCGACTTGAACGATTTGTATCGTCGTGTAATTATTCGTAACAACCGTTTGAAGCGTTTGATCGAAATCAAAGCTCCGGACGTAATCTTGCGTAACGAGAAGCGAATGCTTCAGGAAGCGGTAGATTCGTTGTTCGATAACTCACGTAAGGCAAATGCCGTGAAGACAGAGTCTAACCGTGCTTTGAAATCACTTTCTGATTCATTGAAAGGTAAGCAAGGTCGTTTCCGTCAGAACTTACTTGGTAAGCGTGTTGACTATTCTGCACGTTCGGTAATTGTTGTAGGTCCTGAATTGAAATTGCACGAATGTGGTTTGCCGAAGGAAATGGCTGCTGAGTTATTCAAGCCGTTTATTATTCGTAAACTGATCGAAAGAGGAATTGTTAAGACTGTTAAGTCTGCAAAGAAGATTGTTGATCGTAAAGATGCAGTTGTTTGGGATATTCTTGAAAACGTATTGAAAGGACATCCTGTATTATTGAACCGTGCACCGACACTTCACCGTTTGGGTATCCAATCGTTCCAGCCAAAATTGATCGAAGGAAAAGCGATTCAGTTGCACCCATTAGTGTGTACTGCATTCAACGCTGACTTTGATGGTGACCAGATGGCTGTGCACGTTCCGCTTGGAAACGCGGCAGTATTGGAAGCTCAGGTATTGATGCTTGCTGCTCATAACATTTTGAACCCTGCTAACGGAGCACCAATTGCGGTTCCTTCTCAGGACATGGTGTTGGGTCTGTACTACATTACTAAAGGCATGAAGACTGACGACCGTGTTACGGTTAAAGGTCAGGGTCTGACGTTCTATAGCGCAGAAGAAGCAATTATTGCATACAATGAAAAGCGCGTTGATTTACATGCTTGGGTGAAGGTTCGCATCAACAATATGAAGGTGGACGGCGAGTTGAAGCCTGGTATCATCGAAACTACTGTTGGTCGTATTATGTTCAACCAGGTAGTTCCTTTTGAAGCAGGTTATATTAACGAGTTATTGACGAAGAAGTCGTTGCGTGATATTATCGGTTATGTATTGAAAGAAACCGGAATGGCGCGTACTGCGAAGTTTTTGGATGACATTAAGGAGTTAGGTTTCCGTATGGCATTCAAGGGCGGCTTGTCGTTTAACTTAGGTGATATCATCGTTCCTGAAGATAAGGTGAAGATGATTGATGATGCTAATGCTCAGGTTGAAGAAGTTCGTACGAACTATAACATGGGCTTCATTACCAATAACGAACGTTATAATCAGATCATTGACATCTGGACGCACACCAATAACCGTATCACTAAGAAAGTATTGGACCAGTTATCATCAGATCGTCAGGGCTTCAACCCTGTTTATATGATGTTGGATTCCGGTGCTCGTGGATCTAAAGAACAGATTAAGCAGTTGGGTGGTATGCGAGGTTTGATGGCTAAACCATCTAAAGGCGGAGCCGGCGGCGGAGAGATTATCGAAAACCCCGTTATCTCTAACTTTAAAGAAGGTCTGTCCATCTTGGAGTATTTCATCTCTACACACGGTGCACGTAAAGGTCTTGCCGATACGGCATTGAAAACGGCGGATGCGGGTTATCTGACTCGTCGTTTGGTGGATGTAGCGCAAGACGTGGTAATTACCGAAGATGATTGCGGTACATTACGTGGTTTGGTTGCAAGTGCTTTAAAGAAGAACGAGGAAATCGTTGAGTCGTTGTACGATCGTATTTTGGGTCGTACCGCAGTTCATGATGTATATGAGCCACGCACGGGTAATTTGATTATCAGTGCAGGTATGGAAATCACCGAGGAGTATGCAACGCGAATTGATCAAAGCGCTATTGAGGCTGTTGAAATTCGTTCTGTATTAACATGTGAATCGAAGCAAGGTGTATGTGCTAAGTGTTACGGACGTAATCTTGCATCTGCACGCATGGTTCAGATGGGTGAGGCTGTGGGTGTAATTGCCGCGCAGTCTATCGGTGAGCCGGGTACTCAGTTGACGTTACGTACGTTCCACGTGGGTGGTGTTGCAGGAGGTTCTGCAGCTTCATCTAAGTTGGAAGCGAAGCACGACGGTATCATTGAGATGGATGAATTGCGTACAGTAAAGCGTAAGACAGAAGAAGGTGCAGTTGATGTGGTTATCGGTCGTTCAGCTGAAATGCGTATCATCGATCCTAACACCGGAATTGTATTAACTACGGGTAACGTTCCTTACGGATCTATCTTGTATGTTAAGCATGGTGATAACGTGAAGAAAGGTGTTACGATTTGCGAATGGGATCCTTATAACGCGGTTATCGTTTCTGAATTTGCCGGTAAGGTTGAGTTTGATAACATCGAGGAAGGTATTACGTTCCGCGAAGAGGCTGACGAACAAACCGGATTCCGTGAGAAAGTAATTATCGAGTCGAAGGACAAAACCAAGAACCCGTCAATCCGTATCGTAAGCGGCGGTGATATTCTGAAGAACTATAACATTCCTGTTTCAGCACATATTGTGATTGAAGACGGAGCGAAAATTGATGCTGGTCACATCCTCGTTAAGATTCCTCGCGCTGTAGGTAAGCAAGGTGATATTACCGGTGGTCTTCCACGTGTTACGGAATTATTTGAAGCACGTAATCCAAGTAATCCGGCTGTGGTTTCTGAAATTGACGGCGTGGTTTCATTTGGTAAGATCAAGCGCGGTAACCGTGAGGTTACAGTTGAATCTCGTACAGGCGAACGTAAGACGTATCTTATTCCGTTGTCGAAGCACATTTTGGTTCAGGAGAACGACTTTATCCGTGCAGGAGAAGCGTTATCTGACGGTGTGATTAGTCCTGGTGATATTCTCGCAATTAAAGGACCAACTGCAGTTCAGGAATATCTGGTAAACGAAATTCAAGAAGTTTATCGTTTGCAGGGTGTAAAAATCAACGACAAGCATTTTGAGGTTATCGTACGTCAAATGATGCGTAAAGTTGAGATTTCTGATCCGGGTGATACCATGTTGTTGGAAACGCAATTGGCTAACAAAGCCGATTTCATGGAAGAGAACGATCGCTTGTTTGCTAAGAAAGTTGTTGTTGATCCGGGTGATTCACAAAACTTCAAGGCCGGTCAGATTATCTCTGCACGTAAATTGCGCGACGAGAACTCCATGCTTAAGCGTAAGGACTTGAAACCGGTTGAAGCTCGTGATGCTGTTCCTGCAACGTCACAACAGATTTTGCAAGGTATTACTCGTGCGTCTTTGCAAACCAACAGTTGGGTATCTGCAGCGTCGTTCCAGGAAACTACAAAAGTGTTGAACGAGGCAGCGGTAAATGGCAAGCAAGATACGCTTGTTGGTCTGAAGGAGAATGTGATCGTTGGTCACTTAATTCCTGCAGGTACAGGCTTGCGCTCTTACGAGAAACTCGTAGTAGGTTCGAAAGAGGAGTACGAAAAACTCATGGCTGCGAAGAAAGAAACTTTGGAAGAAGAAGTTTAATATTCGCAACGCATAAAATAGAAAGGATCTCGCTTTACGGTGAGATCCTTTTTTGTTTTTAATTCATGCTTGTTTGATTCCTTAACAGAATTCGCAGACTATGTTGTTAATCGCGATTTATTTCAAACTCGTTCACGCTGTCCCAGGTATTTCGGGTATATAGTAATCTTCCTTTTTCATCTAAGTAAACAATTTGATGCGTTGGCACTTGAACACCGATGCCATCTTGGCGAAAAAAAGTTGTAGCAGCAGCCAGTCGGCCCGCAGTAACTTTTCCGGAGCGGTCGAACCTCACGAATCCAACAAATTCTTTGCCGGTGCCATCAGGTATGAAAAGCGTTGTAGGCTGCGACAGTTCGGCTCTAACCAATCGGCTATCCGCAGAAAGATGAGCAAATCCGTTAACACGTACACCAATGCCATCCGGAGTGAATAGCACACATTCTTGAGACGAAAAGAATCGAACTAATTTTCCGGCATGGTTTAATTCAAAATCTCCATTTATTTTAATGCCAATTCCATCGGGCGTAAATGCCATACTGGGTTCCACTGCATGCGCAGAATAGATGCGGTTGTTTTCCCACAGCACTCTTCCTTTAACGGTTCGAATAATCCCATCAGTACAAATTACCGGGGTTGGAACATCGTATCCGGAAGGTGCATTCTGTGCACAAAGCACAAGAACAATGAGTCGAGTAAATAGTATGTTGAACATATACAAAAACGATCAAAGAATATGCCACGTTGAATTAAAGGTGAGCTGTTCAAACTTGTAGTAGTACTCGATTAATAAGCTATTTACAGACGCACCTATTCTTACTGTCTTACTTTGCTTAACTTTGATCTAAATCAAGGAATCATGCAAGAAGAACAGCAACTAAATATTGAGCTTACAGAAGATGTAGCCGAAGGAATTTATTCCAATCTGGCCATAATTACGCATTCTAATTCCGAGTTTGTTTTGGATTTTATTCAAATCATGCCGGGAGTGCCAAAGGCAAAAGTGAAATCGCGTATCGTATTAACTCCTCAACATGCGAAACGATTGATGCGTGCATTAAAGGATAATATTACGCGCTTTGAACAAGCGAATGGTGCAATTGCAGAAAGTGAAATGCCAAATGCCTTCCCGTTGAATTTTGGAGGAACGAAAGGGATGGCTTAATCAATAGTACATTCATTTATAACTGAAAAGCCTTTCATACATTATGAGAGCCTTTTTTAATCCAATGCTTTGCGATTGAAAATAATGTAACCGAAATGAAACAGCATACTCAACTGATCGGTGCGTGATGAGTAATAGTTTGCGGATAAACTTACCGGACCTAGCGGTGAGTGCCAAACCAACGCCGACATTGCAATAAATTCCAAATCAGAAATAGAAAGTGGCGCGCTATATGCAGCAGTATTATTAAATTCTTTCTGAATTGCTTGATAGGGAAGCATTACAAATCCTTCCAGCCGGACATCAATACTCTTATTTAATACAAAAACATTTTTCAACCCTGCGCCTGCGAATTGATGTGCTCGAAACTCGGGAATAAAATAGGTTTTGCTTTCAGGAGTCGGCATAAATGCAGGAGCACTAAGCATAGTAGCGAAGTAGTTACTGAAAAATGGTTGCGACGAATAAACGGCTTCTCCATAAAAACCAAGTCGCCAGCTTCCTCGTTCTTTAAAGTAAGTATCATAAACAAGACGTAACACTACCCAGTTGTGTACAGCACGGAAGCGGTCTTGCATTATAGCTGTTGATCCCGGCTGATAGTATTCTTCACCTTGAACAAATCGTGCTTTAAATGCGAAATATGTTCCTCGTGATGCATATTGTTTGCGGTTAAGTGTGCTTCGTTCATACAATAAATGCGAGCTAAACGTCGTGAAATCTGTACGGTCTGCGGTATCGGCAGATTGAAAAGCGTCAACCTGATAATACAGGTCGCGTATAAACGCGTACGAAGTTGCTATTGAGAGTTTTGTTTTGTTGTTGACCGGCAACCCCAAACTTATTTCACCGCAACGATCCCACATGATCAGGTAAGCAGGTTTAGTATCTTCAAAGAATGCCGGACTACTCCGGAAATAATCAAATCGATTCCATGTGAATGACGGTTCTATGTAAAATGGAAGCTGTGTAGAGAAATCGATTCGCGTTTTTAACTGCACCGAACTATATAGCTTTCCGAAATAAGCATTACCCATAACAGATAAAGAAGGATTGCTAAGCAGATCGTATTGCATAGCAATGAATCCCATATTTATGGGGCGATTAGAGAAGTTACCGCCGAATTGCGTGGTGAAGGGACGTTCTTTTTTAATGCTCAATGTCAAATCATACAATCTGGTTGATTTGTTGTAACGAGCCAAAGGATAAATTGATTTGAGTTTATCATCCGCAGCCAAACGAAAATACTGTGGTTTTAATTCGTTTACCGGAATACTTTTTTTCTTCTTACGAAGTATAGTTGAAGTATAGTTTACCTGTGCACGAGTAAGTTTATCACCTTCAATGATGAGATTGCCAAAGACAAGTGGCGGTAATTTTTTCTTGAAATTTTCTCTGCGTGTTTTTAATTCATCCGGAGCAACACGACGAGTAACGTGCAGTTTAATTTCTTCTATTTGTCTTATCGTTGCGGTGTAGCCGCTGTCAATTACAGCTTGTGCATTTTCAAAATCAAATAACCCCACCCAATCCGCATTCGGTTCAATGACGATTCCGTTTTCGCATTGTGGTGTGAAATCGGTTTTGCTGGTGAGCATAGCCCGTATTTGTGAGATGAGGTTATCTTCTTCAGGATTTGCAAATGCTGTGGCAACATTACTACCAATGATAAAATCCGGAAAGAAATCAGTGTACATGATATTCGACGGAAAGTTGTTATACAAACCACCATCAAATAGTAGTCTTCCGTTTACGGCAATCGGTTTTAAATAAAAGGGGTACGACATTGAAGCGCGAACAGCTTGGCCCAAATCACCGTTGCGGAAAACAACCGACTCTTTACTTGCTACATCAGACGCCACGCAACGAAACGGAATAAACAAGCTATCGAACTTATAATTAGCAGCGGCGCTGGCTGCAGCAGTACGTTCCATCAATGCAAAATCCATGGGAATCGGTGAAATTACGTTGGTAGGTAAACTCGTAATCAATGAAGTGTCTAGTGACATTTTAAAAGACAACCACGAGGCATTGTCTTCTTTCTTTTTGAAGTAGTATACATACTGTGGTTGAATAACGCCGGTAGCCCAGCTTTTAAAGTCTTCTGTTTTTACGAGTTGTTCAATTTCCCAAGGGCTGTACCCCATTGCGTACATGGCTCCGATAAGCGCGCCACTGGAAGTTCCACAGATATAGTCAATAGGAATTTGATTTTCTTCTAAAGCTTTCAGAACGCCGATATGTGCCATTCCGGATGCTCCGCCACCACTTAAGACTACTCCAACCTTATCTTGCTTACCATATACTACAGGAGGCTGAGGCTGCGCATGTGCGCATGTGCCAACCAACAACAATATGAGTACGGTAATAATATTAGCAGCCCGCATGGCTCATGGTTTTACCAAAGGTACGAATTACCACTCTTTTGCCCACGCGGCATTCAATTCATTAAGATAACGCACGGTTTGTAGCAACCGAGATCCGTACCAGGAAAAAAGTTCTCCATCTACTTCAATTATTCGACTTCCCGGGCTGATCATTTTTAATTGATGGATGTGTTGTTCCTTGAACGGGAAAGGTTCGGATGACAATAAAATAATATCGGGATCACTCTGTGCAATCTGTGCATCTGTTAATTGCGGATAGCGTCCATCAAATTCAGTACCCAAATTATTCCATCCGCATTTCGCAATTAGATCGTGAATAAATGTTGAAGAGCCGGCACACATCCAAGGGTTGCTCCAAACTAAATATAACACATTGACTTCCGGACCTATTTTCAAGTTCTTGAATGAGTTATCGATTGTTAATTGTAGTTCCAACGCTCTATCCTCAGTTCCGGTAATTTCTCCGACACTTACAATCATCTTTAATGCGTCTTCAAGCGTTCGAATATCGCTGGTCCAGACGTTGAATTCTTTGCGAAGTAATTCTATGTCTTCTTTTGTGTTTTCTTCTTTGTTCGCAATAATTAGGTCCGGCTGAAGTTGTTGTACTTTTTCAATGTTAACTGTTTTGGTGCCTCCAACTCTTGCCTTGTTTTGAAACCATTCATTAGGATGAATGCAAAATTTAGTGATACCGACAACGCGATCATCTAATCCAAGATCATGAAGCAATTCTGTTTGACTTGGGACTAAGGAGATAATGCGCTTTGGAAAAGAGGGAATTGCTACGCTGAAGCCGGTTTGATCTATCACTAAATTCATGGGGCCTATTAAATTTTTACACCCATAATACAAATATCATCAACTTGATCTTGTCTAGAGGAATAGTTTTTCCAATTTTCAAATTCTTCGGTGATTATCGCTGCGGCGTTATGCATATCACCGCTTGTTGCACGCTGCAGAATTTCCTTGAATTTTTTGTACATCTTCACGCCTTAATGTTCATCTCTCCAATCGAATCTGCGATTTGAATAGTCTTGGCATTATGAGCGATAGCTTGTTTGAAGTCGCCTCGCATGCGGTAGTTATTCCCCATGCTGCTTAGATTAAATGCCTGCAATCGTCTGTCGCCGGTTTCTTGTCCGGTTTTAAAGGACTGGCGATGATATTCCATCGCTTTGTCATATTGAGAAGAAAATAGGTACGCGTCGCCATTTGTGCTTTGGCATTGAGCAACGTTTACTTTGTCATTCAGTCCTTTGTATATGTGCAATGCAGAAGTGAGATAATGCAAAGCAGTGTCGTTAATTCCTTGCAGACGAAAGACGTTTCCGATTCCCGTGTAAGCTTGAGCAATTAAAGAAGAATCACTACGGTTTTGAGCTATTTGAAGACTTCGCTTGTACAGAACTTTAGCCAAATCATACGAATCGAAATAATAATAACTCAAACCTTCTTTATGCAAAGCATCGGCTTGAATTTTGTGATTCTTGACTTGTTGTCCGATGGAGTATGCTTCACGCGCTAGGTTGCGCGTTTGCATCGCATCAATCCCGCGGTATTCAAATGCAAGTGGATTCAGGAGACTCGCTTTTTTTTCTTGGTTGGCTTCTTTCTTAATTGCTTTGTGTAATGAATCGATAACCGGTGTTTGTGCAACAACTCCGGTAGCAAATAAGCAAAGTAGTATTAGGATGCGAGTGATCATGTGGTACAGCAAAATACAAGATGCAACGTGATAAAAAAAGAAAACCTCCGAAGTATGGCGGTTTTTCGAATTAGCACATCATGCTGATAATGTCGTGTCTGGTGATAATATAAATTTCGTCGGTTTTGAAATCACGCACTAACACAGCAGGGTTTTCAGGAGTGATCATGTTGCTTAACGCTTCCAGCGGTGTTGTAATATCCACGAAAGGAAACGCAGGACTCATGATACTTTCTACAGAATTGCCTTTATTGTTTGGATTTTTAGTCAGGCATTCGAAAATATTTTGTTCGTTAATTGAACCTACAATACGACCGTCTTTTGTAATGGTAAGCTGAGAGAAGTCGCGCTCGTGCATCAGTCGTGCTGTACTTTCGATCGTTTCAGTTACTTCCACAGACATGACTTTATTGTGTTTCACTGCAGCCACAATATCCTTAGCAGTTTGACCGGTCGGATCGAGATAACCTTTCGCACGCATCCAATCGTCATTGAACATTTTACCCAGATAACGCGTGCCGTGATCGTGGAAAATGACAACTACAACATCATTTTCGTTAAACTGATTCGCCATTTGCAGTAAACCGGCCATTGCAGATCCTGCTGAGTTTCCTGCAAAAATTCCTTCTTCTTTAGTGATACGACGTGTCATCACGGCCGCATCTTTATCCGTTACTTTTTCGAAATGATCAATAACGTTGAAGTCTACGTTTTGCGGCAAGAAATCTTCGCCAATACCTTCTGTTACGTATGGATAAATTTCATTCTTATCGAAGATTCCGGTTTCCTTGTATTTCTTGAATACAGAACCGTATGTGTCGATGCCCAGAATTTTGATGTTTGGATTTTTTTCTTTCAAAAAGCGACCGGTTCCACAAATAGTTCCGCCGGTTCCAACACCCACTACAAGATGAGTAATCTTTCCTTCGGTTTGCTCCCAAATTTCAGGACCTGTTTGTTCGTAGTGTGCCTGTGAATTACTTAAGTTGTCGTACTGATTAGGTTTCCACGAATTAGGCACTTCTTTTTCTAATCGTGAGGAAACAGAATAATAGGAACGCGGATCTTCAGGGTCTACGTTGGTTGGACAGACAATAACCTCAGCACCGAATGCTTTTAATGCATCTACTTTTTCTTTCGACTGTTTGTCAGTTGTTGTAAATATGCACTTGTAACCTTTAATAATCGCAGCAATCGCTAAGCCCATACCGGTATTGCCGGAAGTTCCTTCAATGATTGTTCCTCCCGGCTTAAGACGTCCATCTTTTTCCGCATCTTCGATCATCTTTAACGCCATGCGATCCTTAATAGAGTTGCCGGGATTAAAGGTTTCAATTTTGGCGTACACCTTTGCTTTAACCGTTCCTTTGGTGATATTATTGATACGTACTAATGGCGTTTTACCGATAGTCTGCAGGATATTGTCGAAAACCAGTTTGTTAGTATTCACGGTAGTTTGGATTAGAGGACAAAAGTAACGGCATTTTAGCTAAAACGTATCGCCTTTACAGGAGAAATTCGTGTTACGATTAGTGCAGGAATGATAAGCGCCAATGTACAAAGCACCAGGGTTGCGAGGTTAAGTGTAATTAGTTGCCATGCCACAAAATCTACCGGGACGTGATCGACATAATACGACCGTTCATCCAGCTCAATGAGTCCAAATTTGTTTTGTAGAAATCCGAACACAATACCGACTATATTCCCCCACAATAATCCAATTCCAATAAGGCGCACAGCTTGTCGCATAAATATTCGCATAATCGCTTTATTACCTGCGCCCATTGCTTTTAGCACACCAATCATGTTAGTTCGGTCGAGAATTAATATAATTAATGCGCTGATCATGTTAATCATACTAACAAATAACATGAGCACAATAATGATCATTGCATTAGTGTCTAGAATATCCAGCCATGAAAATATTTGAGGAGTAAGTTCTCTGATATTGATCGCATCCAAATCATAATCCAAAGTTTCACGTATTGATTCGGTTACAGGCTGAAGCGCATTGTAATTGTCAACCAATACTTCAAAGCCGCCGACATGGACACTGTCCCAGTTATTTAATTTTTGGACTTGTCGCAAATGACAAATGAGAAAACGATCGTCAAAGCCATCGTATAAACCTGTTTCATAAATACCGACAACTTTGAATAAACGTTGTTTGGTTTCGTTGTTTCTCAGAAAGAACATTCTGAATTTATCGTTCAACTGCAACTGCATTTTATTGGCGATAGTTTTAGAAACAATCACTTCATTCAGTGAGTCAGGAGTAGACAGGATTTTACCTTCAACCATTTTTTCTTTAAAGAAACTCCAGTCGAAATCGGAGTCTACGCCTTTCAGAACAACACCTAAGAGTTGTTCTTTATTTTTCATGATGCCGGCTTTTGTTGCGAAAACCTGCACATGCCGCACACCCGGAACAGCATTAACAGCAGTAACGGAAGGTTGATTGCGACTGAGCGAATCGTTTTCGAAAGATTCATTCGTATCAATTCCGGTTATTTGAATGTGCGATCCAAAGCCAATCACTTTTTGACGCACTTCATTCTGAAAGCCGGTCATGACGCCCAACGTAAGTATCATTACAGCTATGCCAATGGCAATGCCGATAACCGCTACACGAAGAATGGGTTTGGACATGCGTCCTTCCCCGTCCTTTTGCAGCAGCATTCGTGAGGCGATCAGTTGTTCGAAACCGGATTTTGCCATTGCTCCAAAAATACGCGTAAATCTCGGACTAAAAGAATAGCACAATTCTTGCTACATTCACGTCATGATGCGAGTGCTATTTTGCTTATTCCTAATTGCTGTGCAGCTTGATGAACTGCCGGCACAAATTTTAATTCGTGCTAAGCAAAATGCTGAGAAAACGGATAAAGATATTACGGTCGGAGCAGCTCGTTTTGATCAATATCTGACCGAGTTAAGCGGCAAGCGTGTGGCTGTTGTTGCTAATCATACTTCGTTTGTTGGTGCTACGCATTTAGTGGATACACTGTTGTCTAGGAAGATTAAAGTGGTGAAAATATTTTCTCCCGAGCACGGATTCCGTGGCACAGCAGATAACGGGGAAGAGATAGGTTCAGGAAAAGATCATCGCACCGGGCTTTCGGTAATCTCGTTATACGGGGACCACCGCAAACCTACAGCAAAGGATATGAAAGGGATTGATGTGGTGCTGTTTGATATTCAAGATGTCGGAGTTAGGTTTTATACGTATATCTCTACCATGACTTATGTAATGGAAGCATGCGCAGAGCAAAATTTAAGAATGATTGTATTAGATCGTCCAAATCCGAATGGACATTATCTGGATGGGCCAATTCTTGAGCCGGCGTTCAAGTCTTTCGTCGGGTTGCATCCGGTTCCAATTGTTCACGGCATGACAGTTGCCGAATATGCACAAATGGTGAATGGCGAAAAGTGGTTAACTGGAGGATTGAAGTGTGACCTGAAAGTTATTACATGCCTCAATTATACACACGATGATTTGTATCAATTGCCGGTAAAACCTTCTCCCAATTTGCCGAACATGAGTAGTGTGTATTTGTATCCGTCTTTGTGTTTGTTTGAGGGATCTGTTGTAAGTGTTGGACGTGGAACAGACGCGCCGTTTCAGATGTTTGGTCATCCGCAATTACAAGGCACACATTTTTCATTTACACCACTACCTAAACCCGGAGCGAAAAAACCATTGTACGAAGGACAACTGTGCAATGGATATGATTTGCGAGAATTTGGTTTGTTGTATATCAAAGATTACAAATCGTTGTATCTGTATTGGCTGATTGCGAGTTACAGTCAACTGAAGACGAAAGGGGAATTTTTTAATAATTTCTTCGATAAGCTTGCCGGTACTTCCAATTTGCGGAATCAGGTTATTTCGGGTAAAACAGAAGAGCAAATCAGGGCATCGTGGCAGCCCGGGTTGTCAGCGTTTCGTGATATTCGTGTAAAATATCTGCTGTATCCGGATTTCAATTAAACCATTCGCGTCGGGTTGCGTCCAACGAGCAAATACGGTAACTTGTATTCAAATTCAACCTATGAAAAAGTTTTTACTCGTTGCTGTTCTTGCAACTATTGAGTCCACTGTAGATGCTCAGAGTCCAACATGGGCAGATGATGTGGCGAATATTCTTTACGGGAAATGTACCAATTGTCATCATCCGGGTGGAATTGCGCCGTTTTCGCTCATTACATATAACGATGCTGCTAATGTTGCACCAAATATTCAGAATGCGGTAACTACGCGCAGAATGCCGCCATGGCCTCCTGATACGGCATACACCAGATTTGCCCATGAACGTGTATTAACACAGCAAGAGATTACAACAATTGATAATTGGGTTACGGCCGGATTCCCATCGGGAAGTATTGCGAATGCTCCGACGTCGCCAACTTATACAGTAGGACCAGCTATTACGAATCCGGATTTGTCTGCTCAAATGCAAACTTACACCGTGAATACTGCCACAGATTTGTACCGTTGTTTTGTTGTGCCTTCCGGAATTACGCAGGACGAATACATAACTAAAGTTGAAGTTGTTCCCGGAAACAGACCAATTGTACACCACGTGCTCGTGTATCAGGATGTGCAGAATACTTGCGTGACATTGGATAATAATGATCCGGGGCCGGGGTATACCAGTTTTGGTGGAGTAGGTTCAAATACTGCAACACTTATTGCAGGTTGGGTTCCGGGTCAAGGAGTTTATGAACTGCCGCCAAATATGGGTATTAAACTCGAAGCGAACAGCTATATTATTATGCAAATTCATTATCCGTCGGGTACTTTTAATCAAACGGACAGTACACAAGTGCGGTTCACGTTTTCAAGTGGAGTCGTCCGAGATGTTACCCTCGCACCCGCAATCAATCATTGGTCTTCTATGACCAACGGGCCACTGATTATTCCTGCTAACACAACGCGTCAATTTAATGCTCAGGTTACTATTCCCTCGACTCTTACACTTATCAGTGTTGCACCTCATATGCACTTAGTTGGGAAGTCAATTTGGTCGTGGGCAATAGATCCATCCGGAGATACCATTCCGTTGATCAGCATACCTGATTGGAATTTTCACTGGCAAGGTTTTTATAACTATCGTCAACCTGTTGTGATTCCCGGAAATAGCGTGGTTTATGCAAGTGCATATTACGACAACACGGCGAATAATCCGAACAATCCGAATAATCCTCCGCAATTGGTTACTGCAGGCGAAGCTACGGACGATGAAATGATGGTGATCTATTATGCGTATTTGCCTTATCAGGCAGGTGATGAAAATATTGTAATTGATAGCGTAGTATTGAATTCTGTTCAACAAAACGCATATCAGAACATTATTCGAACACCTCAGTTATATGATCCTTACCCCGTTCCGACAACCGGTAATACTCCGGTTAATGTGAGTTATTTCATCCCTGAAAATAGTTCGGTAGTATTGCAACTGTTTGATCAAAATGGACGTTTGGTGAAGGAGTGGAATAGAGGATCTCAAGGAGCAGGAATGTATCATATGGAAATTGCTACTGCAGATATGGCTGCGGGTACTTATACGATTAGCCTGAATACAGGTAATTCCCGAAAGTCTAAACAAATTATTGTTTACTGACATCGGAGTAGTTCTCCGTTTAGAATAAGTTTTTGAATTTCTGCAGCGACTATCATCATGCTGAAAGCTTCCCCTAATAAGTAGCATTTAAAATTAATGATTTCCATTTGCTTTTGGTGACTGCGCTATTCACATAGTTGTTCATGATTATTTTTCATTCATTCGTCTTGCCAGGGTATTGTTTTAATCCTTCCGCCAAACAGGACATTGCTGCTTCAAGGTCACTTTTCTTAAGCACGTATGCCAGACGAACTTCGTTGTGACCTGCTACCGGTGTAGAATAGAAACCGGTTGCAGGAGCCATCATTACAGTAGCGTTGTTGTGGCTGAACGATTCTAACATCCACTGGCAGAATTTATCTGCATTGTCAATAGGTAAACGTGCTATACAATAAAATGCGCCGCTAGGTTTAGGGCAAAAAACGCCCGGCATTGCATTGAGAGCATCAATTAAATAATCACGACGTGCGGTGTATTCGTTGATTACTTCCGTGAAATACGAGTCAGGTGTGTTTAATGCCGCTTCAGCACCAATTTGACCAAAAGTTGGAGGAGATAAACGAGCTTGCGCGAATTTCATGGCAGCTGCCATCACTTCTTTGTTCTTTGAAATCATGGCACCAATTCGCGCTCCGCAGGCACTGTACCGTTTGGAGATAGAATCAAGGAGAATCGTATTGTTCTCAATTCCTTCTAAATGCAGAACGGAAGTGTATTGTTTTTCATCATAGCAAAACTCGCGATACACTTCGTCTGACAGTAAAAACAAATCGTATTTCTGAACCAACGTTTTCAGCTGTTCCAACTCTTCTTTACTGTACAAATACCCGGTCGGATTGCCGGGATTGCAGATCATGATACCACGTGTTTTTGACGTGATTAATTTTTCAAATTCAGCTATTGGAGGCAATGCAAATCCGCTTTCAATATAAGAGCGAACAGGTTTAATGACGAGGTCTGCAGCGCACGAGAATCCATTGTAATTGGCGTAAAATGGTTCCGGAATAATAATTTCATCACCGGGATTGAAGCATGTCATCATCGCAATTTCAATCGCTTCCGAACCGCCTGTCGTAATAATAATGTCTTCCGTATTTACCGGCATTTTGAACTTACGGTAATACTCCGCCAATTTGATCCGATAACTTTCATTACCGGCTGAATGCGAATATTCGATCACACGTACAGGTGCGTTTTTAATTGCATTTAACATCACTTCCGGAGTTTCGATGTCCGGCTGCCCAATATTCAGGTGATAGATTTTTTTGCCTTCTTTTTTCGCTTTTTCTGCGAATGGAACCAGTTTACGAATTGGAGAGGCAGGCATGTTACCTGCTTTTGAAGAAATCTTCGGCATAGCGCAATTTTTAGTAGCTCCAAAGATCGTAATTACAATGAAAAAGAAGCAGATTTATTCGCCTTTTGGTTTAAGCACTACACATTTGATCGTTAGTGTAGTTTCAGGCTTAATAGCGTTGGATTTTATTACCACAGTTCTTTCCTGTCGGTCAATAGCACTTTTGGATTCAAAAGTTACTTTCACAATACCTGATTCTCCTTTGGCTAAAGGCTGTTTAGGGAAATCAACTTTTGTGCAGGTGCAGGTAACGACAGCGTCACTAATAATCAGAGGTGCATCACCGGTATTGGTAAATTTAAAATCATGCGAGACAACTTCGCCCTGACGAATCATCCCGAAGTTGTGTTTGGTTTCTTCAAATGTTAACACGGCATCGGTAATCATTGAAGCACCCAAGATGATTATAGTAACCATCAAGGTAATACTTCCAATTGCCTTTAAGTAACGAGTCATTCGAAAAAATTATTTCGGTATGGGAGCTCCCGCAGGCAACACATTACCTTTAACGCGTACTTCTACTATTCCGGCGCTCCCATTGGTAGCATTGGAATACACCATGATTTTCTTTTCGAATTGTCCTACACGGATAGATGTATCATATTTCACCGTAAATGTCCCTGTTCCTCCCGGAGGAATAGGTTGTTTGTTCCAGCTATCGCCGATACTAGTGCACCCGCATTGGCCTTTAATTGCGGTAATAACTAATGGTTCGTTACCGGTATTTGTAAATATAAAAACGCGAACGGCCGCACTGCCTTGAGAGATCATGCCGTAATCTACCACAACCTCTTGGAATGTGATTACCGGGCCACTTGAAGTTACAGAAGGGGCTTGTCCGTATGACGCGGACAAGCCCGTTAGCAATAATAGCAGTATACTGAAAATGGTCTTCAAGTCTTTAGTTGTTAACCGGAGCCCCGGAGCCCGAAGCCCCTGAACCCGGAGCCGGGAACGGAGTGTCTGCAGGAGGAGCTTCAACGTTACCTTTAATTTGAACCTTAGCCGGTTCCGGTTTTCCCTCGAACATTACGGTAACTTCTTTAGTGAAAGGTCCAACACGATTGGTGTCGTACTTAACAGTAATTACAGTACTCTTGCCCGGCATAATCGGCTCTTTATCGTATTTAGGAACAGTACAACCACAGCTTCCAACAGCAGACTGGATTACCAAAGGCTCTTTACTTGTGTTGGTGATTTTGAATTCGCAAGTACCATCAGCACCTTTCTTAATCGTACCATAATCGTGAACGGTTTTATCGAATTTATAACCATTATCACCCTTCTGTTCACCCGCAGTTGGCTTTGCAGCGGGAGCGGGTTTAGCAGCAGGGGTAGGTTTCGCGGCAGGAGCCGGTTTTGCAGGAGCTTGTGCTGCAAGAGATAACGCCAACCCGAATATCGCAATTGAAGTAACTATTGATTTCATGACTGAAATTGGTTGTATATAAAATTAGTTTTTTGGTTTAGATGCAGGTGCTGACGTAGCGGCAGGAGTAGCAGGCTTAACGGCAGGAGCTGTAGTTTTTGGAGCTGCAGCCGGAGTCGTTTTGCCGCTGTTTGCAGGAGCTGTAGTTTTTCCCGCAGGAGCAGGTTTAGTTCCATTGGTAGGTGCGGCAGCAGGTTGAGCAGCAGCAGGAGCCTGAGTGTTTGCTGCTTCTACAGTTCCGATCATGTGTAATGTTTCCGTACGACCGTTGTCGTAAGTTAATGTTACCGTCTTGTCCTGTGGACCCATTTTACCGGTGGAGTTAAAAGTAACTTTAACTGTGCCGTTACCGTTTGGCTTAATTGGTTCTTTCGGGTATTCAGGAACTGTACATCCGCAAGATCCCTGTGCATTTGTAATAATCAAAGGCTCTTTGCCTGTATTTGTGAATTTGAATTCATAAGTAACTGATTCGCCTTGCTTGATCGTGCCAAACTTGTGTTCTTTTTGATCAAATGACATGTTCGGCGCAGTTGGATTGTCAATTGGTGCCGATGTTACAGGGCCTTGAGCCTTTACGGTTACCGCAGCGATAAACAAAAATGGAAGAATAAGTAGCTTTTTCATGATGTGTTTTTGTGTTTAAGTTCTTTGTTATGAGTATCCAAAATCGTGCCACTTCCGCTGCACGCTTCATTTTTTTTTAGCTTTGCAGACGCTTTTTTGCACGGCATTGTAAAGTTATATTTTTTCTGCATTGTCTGCATCATCGGTTTAATAATCAGACTTTCATTTATGGCAATGGAATTACCCAAAACATACAGTCCCCAGTCTACGGAAGATAAGTGGTACGCATGGTGGTTAGAAAAAGGATTTTTTAACTCCACTCCTGATGAGCGCGAGCCATACACCGTAGTTATCCCGCCGCCTAACGTAACCGGTGTATTGCACATGGGGCACATGCTGAATAATACCATTCAAGATGTCTTGATACGCCGCGCGCGCATGCAGGGTAGAAATGCATGTTGGGTTCCCGGAACGGACCACGCATCTATTGCGACAGAAGCCAAGGTGGTGAAGCTTTTGGCGGACCAAGGAATTAAAAAAAGCGATTTATCCCGCGAAGATTTTTTAATGCATGCGTGGGAATGGAAGGAGAAATATGGAGGGATAATCCTGGAACAATTGAAAAAGCTGGGCGCGTCGGTAGACTGGAACAGGACGCGATTTACCATGGATGAAGATATGTCTGAGGCTGTGATAGATGTGTTCATTGACCTTTATAAGAAAGGTTACATCTATCGGGGAACGCGAATGGTGAATTGGGATCCGGTGGCATTAACAGCGGTATCCGATGAAGAAGTTAATATGAAGGAGGCGACTTCGAAATTGTATTTTCTGCAATACAAAATCGAAGGAATGGATGATCGTTATATTACGATTGCCACAACTCGTCCCGAAACAATTTTAGGTGATACTGCTATCTGCGTGCACCCGGAAGATGTACGTTATGCTGAATTGGTTGGTAAGCGCGCTTTTGTTCCGTTGATCAATCGTGCAGTTCCGAT
>JAJTEY010000087.1 GCA_021299855.1 Bacteroidota bacterium
ATTGGTAACGGTAGTTTCTTTATCCAGCATATCGTCGTAGTTTTTCACACGAATGCCTTGCGGTTCCGACCAGCCGTTCTTAGTTAACGTCGTGAAGGAAAATCCGGATCTCTTGTACTCACCGTTATCAAAATATCCTTTCAGATAACGCGTATTCCCATCTGCAGAAAAACCGATAAGCGCATTTTTGCTGATCAGATTAAACGGATGGTTCAAGTGTCGTGCTTCAGACCATGTTCCATTATCATCCAACTTACTCATCCAGATATCCTGAGTTCCTTTCTCCGGGTAGTTGGTGTTTTTAGGATGTTCTTCTCGAATAAAAAACAACTTTTTGCCATCAGGAGATATCAACGGGAGTAATTCTCCTGAATTAGAATTCACGTATTCGGAGAGAAATTCTTTTTCGTAACTCTCACCTTTAAAACCGAGAATGAGAATTGCAACTACAACTATTCCAATTCGTCTCATACTATTCCTTCTCGATTATTTGTCCTTTGTCGTTAGCACCTTCACGAGGTTTATAACCCAATGCCGTCAACTTCTTGCGCATAATCGTAAAATACACTGTGCCGGTTACGTAAATACCTTCAACAGGACGTACTCCTACTTCCACTTGCGTTCCAAATCCACCTTTTCGTGCATTCTTTTTAACATCGGCCGCCATTGTGGAGTAACCAAAACGAAACCCTAAAGGCTTCGCATTTTCTAAACGAGAACCATCAAGCAAAGGAGTTGGAACAATAATTACGTCTGCGTAGAATCTTGTGATTCCGGAATTCCAGGTTCGACCGAAGATATCGGTACTTACGTATACGTTTCTCACGCGCATGGACGATAATCCAAGATAAATTCCCGGAAATACTAGATTGCCGCGTCCAAAAGCCTGTCCCGCCTCAACATCTTCTGCATCTAACTTAAGAGGATTTCTTTTGAAATATACTCCACCACGCGCGTGAACTATCTTTCTGAAATTCGCAGGAATCGTGATGTAGGTGTATTCGGTTACCTGATTTCCTTGACGGTTAGTGTAATCTTTTCTGTCTAACACAACTTTTGCATTCTTGACCCTATTGGTCTCGAACAATTTCAGCAAACCTCCGGCTTCGAATTGTAGAGCCCGCTTAAAATCACTATCCAGCATGCGACTCATCGTAAGCCATCCATAACGCGCCGTGTAGTCAAATCCAAGACGGGATTCGTTAGCCAGAAAACCAACGCCTGTGAGTCCGATATTGAAGGAAGCACCGTCCATATTTCTGTACGAAATATCCATCTGGGCTAAATCCAATTGCATCCAAAAATTATTGATATCGCCCGGATCATCACGCGTCACCTTGTATTGAACGTTTTGAGCGAAAAGAGCCTCTACTGATAACAGCAAAACAACAACTACTAATGTCTTCTTCATGTTCTTTGTTTATGTTCACACAAATCTCCATTACACATACATGAAGGACAATACGACATTTGCCCTATTTTTGATCCAATGCCCTTACGACTACTAGTGCTTTTGCTCCTGTTCACTCATCAATTTGCGATGGGGCAATACAACTATCTATCTTTTCAACAACTCACTCAAAAAGATGGCTTGTCGCAAAATACGGTCAACGCATTTCTTCAGGATCGGGAAGGATTTATGTGGATTGCAACACAGGACGGACTCAACCGTTACGACGGATACCGCTTCAAGGTCTTCCGACAAATTCCGGGTGACAGTACTTCGTTATGCGACAATTTTGTTTTACAATTAGTAGAAGATTCAAAGGGTCGCATTTGGATAGGTACAAGGAACGGGCTTACTGTTTACGATAAGCGCAAAGGATATTTTAAACGCGTTTATCTGGATGATCGGGAGCGACAACAATTTCATTCGAAGATTCGAAGCATCACCATAGATCATAAGGGAAATATTGTTGTTTCCAGTGCTGCAGGAAATTTATATCAACTTCGCATTAATGATACAGGTGATATTGTAAAACAACTTCATCCGTTAAAACGAGGTGTGCTGTACTACAATGAAGCCAGCAAAACCTATGCGCACTGGAGTACAACCGAAGTGCAGTTGTTAAATCAAAATTTACAACGGCAACAGATTCTGCAACTCGCCGGTCAAGTCCATGAATCTCCTTTGGTCGTTTTTGCTTCCGCATACACAGTTTTCAGCAATGGGAAATATTGTGTGCTGTTGCGCAAACAAAGCACTGTCGCCGACACCATTTATACTTCATCAAAAGGTATTATTCGCTCCATTCATATTGCGAATGACACAACGTTGCTTGTAGGGACAGACGCCGGATTGCAAATTTTCAATGTAACCGAGCAGGTAAAAGGCTATCAAATCAACAAAGTCGATCGAGATCGCAGCGGACTTTCATCTGATCAAATAAATGCAGTATACACCGATCGTCAAGGATTGTGGTGGATTGGAACGATTGGAGGTGGTATCAATTTATCCATTGGACCTAACGCCGGATTTCAATCGGTTACTGCATTTCGTAATCCACGTTTGAAAAATGGCCCGGTGTGGGCGTTTAAACAAGTGGACGGAATTCTTTTAGCCGGAACTTCAAACGGATTGTGTATTCCGTTTACAGACACGAAACCGGTGTGGTGGAATAGTGCATTGGATACGGTGTTCATTACCTCGCTGGAAGTTGTCCGTGATCAGCTTTGGGTTGGTACACGTTATAATTATGTCTTAACCGTTGATTTAAACACCGGGCAACTTCGAACCGTTAGTGAACAAATGGCAAGTAAAAGTATTCATCATATTTATAACGATAATGACGAAAGCGTTTGGGTAAGCACGTGGGTTGGCTTATACCACTACACACCTGAAGGAACGTTAATCCGAAAATATGTAATGAATGATTCATCCGAATTGAAGTTCGGTTATGTAACGCATGCTCTTCGAACAACTTCAGGAAGCTTCTACGTATGCGGATCGGGAGGCCTTGCCATGCTGGATGAATCAAAGCAGAAATTCATCAGCTACCAACATGAACCCGGCAATATCAACACGCCCGCATACAACATCACCAACAGTATTTCTGAAGATCCTGAAGGCAACATCTGGTGCGCGACGATGGGAGGCGGCGTCAGTATTTTGAATGTGAAAACCAAAACGTTCCGGCACCTGAACATGAGTAACGGACTCATCAATAACAGTGTCTATGGTTGTTTGTTTACTAACGATGGCCGGGAGTGGATGTCAACTAATGAAGGTATTGTGGAGTATTCCTCAAAATCGGGAACATTTAAAACTTTTCAATCGCGTCATGGACTCGCGTCCGAAGAATTCGCAGTAAACGCGTTTTATCAGGACGAATTGATGCGGTGCTATTTTGGTGCGGCACAAGGATTTGTCATGTACCATCCCGATGAAATAAAACAACCGGCTAACGATGTCAAACCTTCGATTACAGGATTTCGCGTCAATTATAAAGAGCGTAACTATTTTGAAGGTGAGTTATTGCAGCTGTTGCCCGAAGAACGTAACATCGATTTTGAATTTGCAGCACCGGAGTTTATCAATGCGGATCAAATTGTGTATCACTACAGATTACTCGGGTTTGATTCTATCTGGCGCGAAACGCCCGTCGAACAACGCATTGCCACGTTTACGAATCTTCCTTACGGAGAAACAATTTTTGAACTTCGTTATAAAATAAATGGTTACGATTGGAATACAGCTGTCTTGCGTGTTCCGATCTATCATGAAATGCCTTTTTATTTAACATGGTGGTTTCTGCTCATAGCGGCAATTGTCATTATAACAATTCTCGCCCTTATCATCCGATATCTTTCACAACGTAAACTTCGTCGTCAGTTGCGAGAATTGGAAGTAAGACAGCGACTACAAGATGAACGCGAACGTATTGCCCGGGACTTGCATGATAATGTTGGAGCACAAATCACTTATATGATCAGTTCACTGGACAATATTTCGTTTAAACTGGAACAACACCAAGTTCCTGCCCCTGCCATTGAAAAAGTTGAAAACCTCAGCGAGTTTGCCCGAACTACCATGGAACAACTGCGTAGCAGTATATGGGCTATGAACAGTGAACAAATCAAACTATCCGAATTCGTACAACGCATTCATGCTCATGCTCAAAGGATGACAGAGCATTCGGAACACATCGATATCAATGTGCAGTATTCGCACGTTGAAGACATTGATTTAGCTCCGCGTGTAGCTATGGAATTATTCCGTGTGGCACAAGAAGCCGTTACCAATTCGTTTAAACATTCCGGTGCCGGCGAAATAAACATTCAGATAGAAGCAAAATCTCCAAACATCAGCATTACGATTCGTGATAATGGAACAGGATTTGACACCACCGTCAAAAAAAACGGGCACTACGGATTGGAGAACATGAAGACTCGTATGGAAAAAATCGGAGCGGAATTCAAAATCGTTTCAGGGTTAAACAAGGGAACAACCGTCTACATTACCCTGAAAGATTACGGCAAATGACGTATAGAATACCGAAGTAATTGA
>JAJTEY010000024.1 GCA_021299855.1 Bacteroidota bacterium
TGTAACCACAATTGATTGTGTTGTTGCAGTGTTGCTCCACACGTTACCCATTGCCTGACTTGAAGATAATGTTACAGAATCACCAGTACAGAATGAAGTAGAACCACTTGCAGTAATGTTTGGCGAAGCAGGCTGTGCGTTAACCGTAACCACGATAGAATTGGTTACCGCCTGACAACCGTTTGCTTTTGTAACTGAACAGTTGTAAGTACCTGAAGTAGTGACATTAATTGTTTGTGTAGTTGCGCCGTTGCTCCACAAGTAAGAAGCACCTGCTACAGCACCTGCATCTAACGTTACAGAACCACCTTGACAGAATGTTGTTGAACCGCTTGCGGTTGCAGTAACCGTGAACATGTTATTGATAGCAGCGTTGTAAGGCTGATTCTGTGGGTCGAATTCTGCCCAACAAGTTGTCCAGTCCGTAGAAGCACCACCGAAAGCACCACGATAAGTAGTAGGTGTGAAGAATGGATCGCTTACGTAGGCGTCGCTGAAGCTACCGCCGGTTAATAATGGAGAACCTGGAGTTAATGTAAAGTCAGGATTGTTCAAGTCCACATTGGTAAATCCACAAGATGCGATAGTATTAATTACTTCGTTGTTGAAACCGGGTGAATAGAACCAGCCTGATTGTGCCGACGGATTTCCAATATTGAATGCACCGTTAGTATTATTCGGGTTAGCAGCCGTAGTTGCAGCCAACGTGTCATTCATCTGAACGATCGCAGTTGACCTGAAACGTAAATTACCGTTAGTGGCATTGCCCTGTGTTGAAGACGATTCAATCAACAAACCTGTTGGATAACCCATGAACACGGAGTTAAATGTGCTGGTGCGGGTATTACGACGCAAGTGCAACGCTCTTTTGTAGTTAGAAGCAATTGTTGAATTGAACGCCAAAGGTCCTGCGATGGTAATGTTAGAGAAAATTGGAGCAGTTATTGGTGTGTTGGTAGTTCCTGTTGCGTCGTTATCAGACTCGAATCCGTTAGAACCGGACTGATCGGCAATAGCAGGATCACGGACTACAAAACCAAACTGAATTTTGCCGTTGTAACCATTATCGGTATCGAAATCATCATCCCAACCGCGGTAAGCAATTAAATACTTCGCATTAACAGTACCACCGAACCACTCGAAAGAGTCGTCACCGCAGTAGGAAACCTGAATGTGTTCCAAAACTGTTTTGCGACCAACGCCGCCCATAGTTAAACCATTGATCTCGGAGTTAGGCTGAAACGCCACACCCGGATACTCGATGCGCACATAACGCATTACACCGGAAGAGTCATTATCGTTTGGCGTAGCTCCACCTCCGTAGATAGAACCCACACCACCTTCAATAACACCTTCACCTGCAGCTGTTCCTGCAGAAGCATTTGCAGGCAAATTAACAGAAGCGCGTCCGCAAATAATTACACCGCCCCAGTCACCATAACTGCGCTGTCCTACGGCCTTCTGCGAAGTGAATACGATCGGCATATCCACAGTTCCATCAGCGATAATTTTCGCATCACGCTCAATAATTAAAGTTCCTTTAGAAACGAAATCACCTTTGATGATCGTTCCCGGCTGAATAGTTAAAGTAACACCTGGCTTCACATAAACCCAACCATTCAGCAGGTAAATATTGTTGCTGGTCCAAGTCTCATTGGCGGTAATGTTTCCTGACTTGATAATCTGTGCGTTCAGCGCCAGAGAAGTCAGCATCACTCCTAATGCAAGTAAAATCTTTTTCATTGTCTTTTGTGGTTTGTGTAGTTAACGGTAGCAAATCTACCTGCGCAGTATCACGCCAACATGAAACCGAGTTTATAATAACGTTACCAATCGGGTGTGGTTTGTAAACAAAAAAGACCGTGATCACTCACGGCCTTAACATTAAGAAAACATTGCGATTAATTCGTCTTCGGCTCCAGCAAGCGAACTGTGAATCCGATCGTGTAATACGTGCCTCGCTGGAAAAACTGCATTTGCTGATCATTATTACGATCTAAAGTTCCATCTCCGTTCGCATCCTGCAACAACACAAAATTCTGATTTAACAAATCGGTAATGTTTAAGCGCACATCAATATTCTTTTGCTTACCAATTGTTTTAACAATAGCCAGATCCACCTGATGGCGAAGCATTTCATACACTTCCGGAATCCCGGGAATACCCACAATAACAACACGAGGTCCGATAACGTTATACATTGCATTCACCTGTAAACCGATGCTGTCGTTCTGATAAAACAAACCTGCGTTTACGATCCATGGAGATTGCCCCATCATCGGACGTTGATTGTTGCGATTACCGATACTGTCGTCCGTTAATTCAATGGCACTTTTAATGAAAGCCGCATTTGCCACAACAGACAAATTGCGAATCACCGGCACATTTAAACTGTCCAACTTCTTACGAACTTCCACTTCAACACCATAGTTGTTTGCCAGTGGAGCATTGCCCCAAGTAAAGCTTCGCGTACCTCCGGATCCAACACCCGGCACGAAGTACATTTCGATAGGATCAACAAAGCGCTTATAAAATGCACCAACCGTAATATTTTCTCCGGGGCGCGGATAAAACTCCCAACGCAAATCGAAATTATCTACTGATGCCGTCCGCAAGGAATCGTTACCGGTATTAATACTATTAAAAATAAAGTCATAGAAGTAAAGCGGCGCAATCTCACGGAACTCAGGACGATTTAACGTTTTACCATATGCCATGCGCACCAACATGCGGTCGGTTAAATTATATGCAACATTGATTGAAGGCAACACACGAGTAATATCGTTGTTCACCATAACTGTATCGCCCGGGATGGTATTACTATTCAGCTTTTGAATGCTTCGCTCTAAACGCACACCACCACTTATACGCACACGTTCGTGTTCTTCTCCATCGGTCTTCCCCACGAAGTTGCCGAACGGCATCACAGCCATCAAATAAGCTGCTTGAATATCAATGGATGAATAATATTGGTCCGCTTTCTTGGTGTCTTCATCAATGGCAAGACCATCAACGTTATTGATATTTTCAGGAGCAAATAACTGACCTATAGGTGTAGTTAAAAGTTCTTGATTGGTATACGTCTGGAATGATCCGGCTTTATACCCTAAGTTTCGCACGTTGAAACTACGCTCTTTGGATTCCACATACACACCTGATTTCAATGTAAACGTGTAACCCGCTTTTTTCGCTATGGTATCTGCACCCAACGTAATTTTTTGCTCTACGTTGGCAGTGGCTGCATAAATATCTTCTTTCATGTCAATATAAAGGCGACCCAAGAAGAAAGGTTGCGCACTAAACGGCAGATACAAATTATAAGGATCAGATTCCGGAGCACTGAATGCTTTTGTATAACGCACACGCTTCCAGTCCGGCTCGGTGCGGCGCGCAGCAGAATACGCTAATGTATAATCCACTTTCGTACGCTCTTTGTTAAAACTGTGCTCACCACCCAACTGCCCGGTGTACAACAAACGCTGACCATAACGGTAGGAATACTCTTGGCGATAATCTCCTTCTTCAATATTTCTTCCACCGCGTAACGTTGTTTCATTATCGCCCATGTTATTCAGCAAGTTTTTCAATGAAATGCGATGCTGTCCTTCTTTACCAAAACGAACGGAATTATTCTGAACCAATGCAACACGCACACGATTCGTATAAATACCATCTTCGTAATAGAACACAGTATCAGATTGCTGAAACGCCGGATTATAAGTGTTATAATCCAAACGATTCGATTGGAAATACGCATTCGTGTTGGAATAATTCAATGATGTGATATTCCCGAATTGAAATCCTTGTTTACTTAAACGATAAGCATACGTCATGTTTACACGATGATCTAACGGTGCGTTGTATTCACGATTGGCCCAATTGGAATCCAGTGAACGTCCTAAATCCTGAATAGCTTGCGGATCGTTATTAAAGTCACGCACATTGGATGCGAACCCTTCAGGCAATGCACGATCCTTAGCACCAAAACTCCACTTGTCCATTTTACTTCCTTCATTCATTACAAAAGGCTGGAACGTTGTCCCTGTTCTAAAACCGGAAGCATAATTCACGGTGAAATTGGTCTTCTCAGGAATATCCGTGGTTGAAACTTTCACCACACCACCCGAAAATTCTCCGGGTAAATCGGGAGAAGGCGATTTGTACACCATGAAACGATCAATCATTGCACTCGGAACGAGATCGAACGAAAACGCTTTTACATCAGATTCTACCGAAGGTGCTAACACATTATTTAACAACACGGCATTGTAACGCTCCGACAAACCACGTACCACCACAAATCGATTATCTACAACTGTTACACCCGGAATACGACGCGCTACCTGACTCGCATCCGTAGCTGTAGACTTTTGAATTTCACTTTTAGCTTGCCCGTCTGCTGCAACGTTACCTTCTTTAATATCTGCCAACACGCTGGTTTGTGAACTTGTCGGGCGCGATTCATAAATCACGACAAATCCTGAGGTATCATTACCTACTAACTGTGATGCAGGTTCAATCGGGATATCTAAAACTGTTGTCTTTCCTGCCACAACATTTACATTCTGAATAGTAACGGGAGCAAAGCCCATTACTTTGCAGCTTACACTATAGGTGCCGGGCTTAATTCGGATGACATATTTTCCGTCAAAATCGGTTTGTGCGCCGGATGTAGTGCTGTCCACGCGCACGATTGCGCCAATAACAGGAGAAGCATTTGCCTTCTCGGTAACTGAACCTGATATGGTACCTGTTTGTGAATAGCCCGTCATTATTACAAGAAGACCGCTCAGAATACCGAATAAATGTTTCATGTACATGCTGTATAAAATCAGGTGCAAAGAAACCTTTGGTAAGTTGTGTGCGCATTACGCCAATATGAACTTGATGTTAAGTCTCGCTAATCGGAAAAGATGTATAATTGAATATAATTAATGTTTTATTAACGTGTAAGGTGCGAACACACTATACCTTTGTTTCGAATTAAAATGTAAAGAATGAGTACGGAACACAAGATTTTACTGGTTGACGATGAAGAGGACATTCTTGAATTTTTGAGCTACAACCTCAAGAAGGAAGGATATAAAGTTTATACTGCTTTGAACGGTGAAGAAGGATTAGAAGTAGCAAAGAAAGAATTACCTAATTTGATTTTGTTGGATGTGATGATGCCGGGTATCGATGGCATCGAGGTTTGTCGTGAAATACGAGGAATTCCCGGATTAAAAGATGTACTTATTGCGTTCTTATCCGCACGAAGCGAAGATTACTCGCACATAGCAGGATTTGATGCAGGTGCCGATGACTACATTAACAAACCTATCAAACCACGCGTTCTATTGAGCAGAATCAAAGCTTTGTTACGTCGTGGTCAGCCTGTAAAAGACAGTATTCCGGAAGATTTGGGCGGTATTCGAATTGATCGCGAAAGTTATTTGGTACACAAAGAAGGACAGGAAATTTCATTGCCTCGTAAGGAATTCGAATTGTTGTCGTTGCTTGCGTCAAAGCCCGGTAAAGTGTTTGCCCGCGAAGACATCTTAAATAAAGTTTGGGGCGGCGAAGTTGTTGTAGGCGATCGAACAATTGACGTGCATATCAGAAAGCTTCGTGAAAAGTTGGGAGAAGATTATATCAAAACCGTAAAAGGTGTTGGTTATAAGTTTGAATTCTAATCTCCTTGCAATCCTTATATTTAAGGATAAATTATAACACTTGAGCAAATTTTCCCGACTCGAAATTCAGACCATTGCTGCGGCAGGCTTTCTAGGCATTGTTGCAGCCGGTTGTGATTTATTATTATCTCATTTCACCAGCTGGGGGATTCTTGGCGTAGCCATTGTTACGGCAGCAACTACCGTCATTACTGCGTTAATTCTTATTCGCTCAGTTATTCGTCGATTTGCTTTATCACGCATCAATGCCTTGTACCGTACCATTTATAACATCCGTCAACTGGAAGATATCACCGTTAACCACTCCGGAAATACGGATGAATTGTTGAATCAAATTCAAAAAGAAGTTACAGATTGGGCTAAAACACGTACATCCGAAATTGAAGACTTGCGCAAACTGGAAGTGTATCGAAAAGAATTTTTGAGCAACGTTTCGCACGAATTAAAAACTCCCATCTTCAATATTCAAGGATATGTGACTACGTTGTTAGAAGGTGGTATGGAAGACCCGACGATCAACCGCAAATATTTGGAACGTACTGAAAAAAGTGTGGAGCGAATGATTCACATCATTCAGGATTTGGAGTCGATTTCGCGTATTGAAAGTGGGGAGTTGGTTTTGGATAAAGAAAATTTCGACATCGCAGACATGGCAAAAGATATCATTGAGGCGCAGGAAATGAAGGCGGGAAAAAAGAATATCAAAATAAAAGTTCGCGAATCCGCACGTTCTCCACGTGTTAATGCCGACAAAGAACGGATACGACAAGTATTGACGAACCTCATTGTTAACTCCATCAAATACGGGAAAGAAAACGGCAGCACGGAAATTTCATTTCAAGATGTGGAAGACCGCATTCTCATTGAAGTTTCGGATGATGGTATCGGTATTGCTCCGGAGCATTTACCGCGCCTCTTCGAACGATTCTATCGAGTGGATAAAGGTCGTTCGCGGGACCAAGGCGGCACAGGACTTGGGTTGGCTATCGTAAAACACATTCTCGAAGCGCACGGGCAAAGTATCAATGTCCGCAGTAAAGAAGGCGCCGGATCTACATTTTCATTCACGCTTAACAAAGCCAAATAGCAATCTGATTTTGACCAAAAAGTGAAGGTTTCCGCTTCAAAAATCCTTTGCTTACTTTTAGGTCATGAAAAAATTGTTACTCCTTTCCGCTTTGGCGTTATCCCATTGGACTTTCGCGCAAGCTCCAGAAAAATGCGGCAGTATGCAAGCTTACCAGCAGCAACTGCAACACCCCGTGCATGGCCGTAACACCGCAGCGGTGCAAGCTGCAGCTAATCAATGGCTGGCGAACAATCCAAATGCAGGTAATAATCGTTCTGTAATTACCATTCCTGTGGTTGTTCATGTAGTGTATAGAAATGCCACGCAGAACATTACCGACCAGCAGGTCTATTCACAAATAGCAGTGCTTAATCAGGATTTTCGTCGTTTAAATGCCGACACCGTAAACACGCCTGCTGTGTTTGATACCATCGCGGCAGACATGGGCATTGAATTTTGTCTGGCGACCACAGATCCTAACGGAAATCCAACCAATGGAATTACACGTACTTCCACAACAGGAGGTCAATTGTTCGGATTCTTCGGGCCATTCGATGATGTGAAAGCGTCTTCAACGGGAGGCATTGATCCTTGGCCAACTGATAAGTACTTTAATATCTGGGTATGCGAGTTATTCCCCGGATTATTAGGGTACGCACAGTTTCCGGGTGGCGATCCTATGACTGATGGCGTTGTTATTACTTATAATGCATTCGGAACAATAGGAACGGTTCAGGCGCCCGCGTTATTGGGTCGTACCACCACACACGAAGTTGGTCACTGGTTAGGATTGTATCACATCTGGGGTGACGATCAGGATTGCACCACAGGAATTGATTCTATTCCGGATACACCGAACGCTGCCGCAGCATCTCAGAGCGATTGTAACGTGACACTCAACAGTTGCAGTAATGAAGATCCTTATTGGGGAACCGTTGATCCACCGGACATGGTGCAGAACTACATGGATTATTCCAACGATTCTTGCATGAACATGTTTACGCTTGGACAAAAAGCACGTGCATACAGTTTCCTGGCGACCGACACATTGCGTATTGCATTGTTGAATTCAAACGTTGGATGTAATCCTTTAGGGATTGTAAATACAACTATTGATAAATACTTCTCGTTTTATCCGAATCCTTCCGATGGAATGATCAACGTGAGTTACTTCGGAAATTTGTCAGGCACCATTCAGTACGATGTTTATAGTATCACCGGACAATGGGTAAAAGGATTTACTGCAGGACCCGGAAACACACAATTAAACCTGGAAGATTTACAACCCGGCGTTTACACCATTCGCATTACCAACAATAACGAAAGTGGTGTTCAACGCATCGTCATTCAATAAAGTAACCGCGATTACAAAAAAGGTCAACAGTTTATGTTGGCCTTTTTTGTTGCAACAAAACGGGCAAGATGCGCAACGCTGTATCTAAAAGTGACTCGTCATTGCTTAACTGCAACGGAATATTTTTTTCAGGAAACTGTACTGCTTGACGCAAACTCTCGGAAGATCCATCCATGATGGTGATTCCTTTCGTTTTCAAATAACGTCCCAAATATTCCTGCTCTGTTTGTCCCGGCGTGGGAATTCCGATAAACGATTTCCCGAATTGCGCTACATCACACAAAGTAGAATAACCGGTTCTGGAGATAATCACCTTCGCGTTGCTGATGAGTTGACTTAACAATTGATCATGGGCATAATTGTAAATAGCAATATTCCCAACCTGCTGCCTTTCTCGCGACAATTCACTTTTCCCCAAAACCATCACGTGTTTGCCCGGACAATTTCGCAACTCATTTACTACATATTGTTCCAACTGCGAACGCATCGGTTCCGGGCCTGAACAAATCGTTAATGTGTCTATTAGTTCATTCGCAGTTACTTGTTTTAAGCGCGTTTGTGGACCTATGTACTTCACGTTCTTAACGCGTGAGTCATGGCCTAACTCGCCGGAAAGATTGTCTTCCCCCGGCAAATCCGGAACCCAAACAGCATCAAACTTATTCATGACAGCACGATGCCAACACGATGGTAAAATACTTCCAAACGCGCTCTTCACCTGAAGTTGATGCGTGATATAAACCGACGGAACCTGTTTGGAATAAAAACCGAAGCGGTTATCCGAGATCACATAGTGAATTCCCATTTGTCGCACTGCGAATTCAACGTGATCCTGCTCGTGTTGTATTTGCCTCAATAATTGGGGAAGTTGAGAGAATAACGACCAGCTCAAATAAGCATGTTCGGGAAAGCGTATCGTGTATTCGGGAATATCCGAAAAAACTGCATTCTTAAATTCCAATTCCCACAGCTTTCGGGCACGTCCTTCTGCTGCCAGAATCACTTCGGCTCCGTGCTCCTGCAACACACGAATTACAGGCACACTGCGTGAAGCGTGACCTAATCCCCAATTGAGGGCTCCGTATAAAATGCGCTTTCCCGACAGGTGCATACCTCAAATATCGCTTTTCATTCCCTTCTCTGCGCTTCAACGTGTATTTTTGCCGCGTCATGAGAACAAATAAACTGGAACGTTTCGCTTTAATGCGCGAAATGCCACACGTGCTTCATTTCGGGTTCCGCGATTTACAATCCGGCTTTCATCCGCTACTAGGGAGATGGGGTAAGGATCATTTTAAAAATGATCATCCCATTATTCTGGAATTGGGATGCGGAAAAGGCGAATACACTGTTGGACTTGCACAGCGTTATCCTGATAAAAACTTTATCGGTTTGGATGTGAAAGGTGCGCGTATGTTTATCGGTGCAACTCAATGTGTTCAGCAAAACATTTCCAACGCCGCGTTTCTCCGTACACGTATCGATTTCATCAACGCGATATTCGGAGAACAAGAAGTCGATGAGATCTGGATTACTTTTCCCGATCCTCAAAAGGAGAAAGAACGCAAGCGATTAACACACCCACGTTTTTTGAAACGTTATGCCCGCATATTAAAACCGGGAGGCATTGTTCATCTTAAAACGGACAGTCAGCTATTACACGAGTTTACCAAAGAAATCATTCAGCAAGAAAATTTGATTCCTATATGCGCGGATAGCGATGTGTACAATACTTCGCAAAAGCTCGACAGCGTATTAACGGAAATTCAGACCACTTACGAAAAGAAGTTCCGCAAGCTGGGAATGTCGATCACGTATGTCAGTTTTCAACTTCCGTCGGGTTATGGGGCTAATGAACCCATATTTGCACTCGATTATCGAGATGGAGAACGTTAACCCAAGGTAAAATCTTAATTGATCTTCAGCGCCTAATGTTGCTTTTTCCTACTATGAAGGTTTCCATATTGTTAAATTTTACATTTTGATAACATTGCGCGGTCATTTACTTAACATAACGTAGGTTTCTTTGCGGCGTTAACTCTTTATTACGCCAACGTTAAATCATGCGCCCACTTCTCCTCCTTGCTGCTCTTGTTTGGTCGGTTACGGTTTCTGCACAAAATGTAGACACGCTTACCAATAAGTTAAAGTTGTCCGACAAAAAAACCTGGTACCAAAAAATGAATCTCCGTGGTTACACGCAAATTCGTTACAACCGCCTTTTGGAAACCAATCCGGATTTAAAATCAGATTTGGACCGCTCTGTTGGGAATAACGGCAGCGTGTTAATTCGTCGTGGACGATTGGTGTGGAGCGGAGACGTTCATCCGCGCATGTTTATTTACATCCAAACTGATTTTGCCGTAACAGCAGGAACCACGTTGCATTACACTGCTTTACGTGACGCATACTTTGACGTTTCAATTGATACCGCCAAAGTTTATCGCATCCGATTTGGTCAAAGTAAAATCCCCTTTGGTTACGAAAACATGCAATCCAGTTCTAACCGATTGCCATTAGAACGCGCCGATGCATTGAACAGCGCTGCGCCGGGCGAACGTGACCTCGGAGCAATTTTCATGTTTACACCTAAACGTGTTCAAAAACACATCTACGACCTTAACAAAAATTCACTCAAGCACTCCGGCGATTACGGCATGTTTGCATTTGGAGCCTACGTGGGTCAGGGAATTAACCGCGCGGAAGCGAACAACAACTTGCATGTCATTTCCCGCGTGTCTTATCCATTCGGAATTAAAAATCAGGTGGTGGAATTCGGCGTTCAGGGTTATACCGGATTTTATACCATGAGTAAAGATCAATTGTCGTCCGGAACGAAAACCAATAGCGATGCAACATACCTCGATCGTCGTGCGGCTGCATCGTTTGTGTTGTATCCAAAACCATTCGGGATTTTAGCGGAATACAATATTGGTAACACCCCGATGTACAATGCCGCCAACGATTCTATTACCACCGGGTATCTGGAAGGTGGATTTATCACATTGAGCTACTTTATTCCATTGAAGAAAGGCGGAGAACAATTGGTTCCTTTTGCACGCGCACAATATTTCGATGGCGCAAAGAAAATTGATACAGACGCGCGTAGCTACAAAGTCAATGAATACGAATTCGGTTTCGAGTATTTGATTTTCAAAAACTTCGAATTAACTGTTGACTACTGTATTTCGTATCGCAATACGTCTGATAAAGCCAAAGAAAATAATGCACAACAGGGCAATTTTCTACGAATTCAGGTACAGTTAAATTACTAATACGCTAATTAATAGTACTTTAAGGGCGCCCAAACTAATAACATTAACTTAACACTGCACATGGGATACCAACCTAAATTTGACCCTGAACAAGATTATCCTAGCAATCGTAAACCGATGAGTTTTTTACAATTCCTCCTACCCAAAGACCGCAAGTTCTTTCCTCTGTTCGAACAAGCGACAAGCAATCTGGTTAAAACATCCAAGTTACTAGTTGAACTGGTTAATGTTGAACCTGAAAAGCGCAAAGAATTAATTAAAGAAATTGAGCACCTGGAACATCAGGGCGACAATTTAACGCACTTAATTTTTAATGAATTAAGCCGCAACTTCATTACGCCATTTGATCGTGAAGACATTCATGCATTAGCTTCTGCTATTGATGATGTATTGGATTTCATTCATGGTTCTGCAAAGCGAATCGATTTATACAAGATCAAATAATTGCCTGAGCCTATCGTGATGTTGGCTGATGTAATTCTTAAAGGTGCAATCGAATTAAATGTGGCTGTGCGCAATCTGGAAGACATGAAACAAATCATGTTGATCAAAGAATCGTGTGTAAAAATCAACAGTCTCGAAAACCACGCAGATGACGTGTTCAACATGGGCATCGCAAAACTTTTCGAAGAAGAAAAAGACGCAATTCAGATCATTAAGATCAAAGCATAATACTCGTTACACACGATGACTCTACTTATTCTTATTATCGTACTGGCGATTGCGTTCGATCTCATCAACGGCTTCCACGATGCAGCGAATTCTATTGCTACTGTTGTTTCTACAAAAGTACTGACTCCGTTTCAGGCGGTATTGTGGGCTGCAGTTTTCAATTTCGTAGCCTTCTGGATTTTCGATTTAAAAGTTGCTGATACAGTTGCAAAAACCGTACACAGCGACAGTATTAATCTCGCCGTAATTTTCTCGGGATTAGTTGCTGCGATCTTCTGGAATCTTTTAACCTGGTGGTACGGAATTCCTTCCAGTTCTTCGCACACACTTATTGGCGGATTTGCAGGAGCTGCAATTGCTCACGCGGGTTCTTTCGATGTCGTGAATCAGGAAAGCATTTTTAAAACATTCATCTTCATTTTCCTTGCACCGATTATCGGGATGTTGACCGCGTATATCATAACCGTGCTTATCATTCAGATTGCCAAGCGCAGTATGCCTTCGAAAGCGGAGCGTTGGTTTAAACGACTGCAATTGGTTTCTTCGGCTGCTTTCTCCATCGGACACGGTGGAAGTGACTCTCAGAAAGTAATGGGCATTATCGCTGCTGCATTAATTGTGTTCAACGCTCAGCAAATGGCGATTAATCCGGCACATACAGAACCCCATATAAAGCAGAATACAAACAACGTTACGGCAATTCGTTGAAAGAAAAAATCAAACACATTCCTGATTGGGTGCCGTTGGTGTGTTACACCGCAATCGGCTTAGGAACCATGATGGGTGGTTGGCGTATTGTGAAAACAATGGGCACCAAGATCACCAAAGTAACGCCACTTGAAGGTGTTGCAGCGGAGACAGCGGGCGCAATTACATTGTATGGTGTTTCGCAGGGCTTAGGTGTTCCGGTAAGTACAACACACACTATCACCGGTTCTATCATCGGCGTAGGAATGACAAAACGTTTAAGCGCTGTGCGTTGGGGTGTTACCGTTAACTTGTTGTGGGCATGGATTCTTACCATTCCTGTTTCAGGATTAGTTGGTGCAGGAACGTATCTCATCATGCACGCTTTAGGTTACTAAGCGAAGTTTCATTTGTTTTAAGAACTTTGTCGCATGAGAAGCGACATTCAGCTGTTCGATGATAGTGTGCACAGTTTTGAAGCTGTTGCATTAGAAGTCTTTCGTTACCAGTTCGACAACAATGCCTTCTATCGTCGCTTTTGTGAATTACAACATAAAACACCCGCAACGGCAAACTGCATTCAAGATATTCCGTTTCTGCCGATTGAGTTTTTCAAGCAGCAAACGATTTATAGCTATTCGCAAGAACCGGAAATCGTATTTACCAGCAGCGGAACCACAGGCAGCATAACAAGCCGGCATCCTGTTGCGAAATTATCGTTGTACCAAGAAAGTTTCCTCCGTGGATTTCGGTATTTCTATGGCGATGAAACAGAATGGACGACTCTCGCATTGTTACCATCATATCTGGAACGTGAAGGCTCATCCCTGGTTGTCATGGCCGATGAATTAATTCGACGCTCTTCTTATCAAGAGAGTGGTTTCTACTTACACAACTACCGCGAACTCGCACAACAGTTGTCTGTCTTAAGCCGGCAACCCAATCGTAAAGTATTGTTGTTGGGTGTTACCTATGCACTGCTCGATTTGGCAGAACAATTCCCACAAGCACTGCATCACATTGTGGTCATGGAAACCGGCGGAATGAAAGGCAAACGCAAAGAAATGGTTCGCGAAGAATTGCATCACACATTAAAAACAGCATTCGATGTTCCTGCAATACATTCCGAATACGGCATGACCGAACTCCTCTCACAAGCTTATTCCAAAGGCAACGGAATATTTGAAACACCGCCCTGGATGCGCATCTTAATTCGCGAAATGAATGATCCGCTAACGTACGTTGAACCCGGAAAAAGCGGCGGAATAAATATCATTGATCTTGCGAACAAATACAGTTGCAGCTTCTTAGCAACTTCCGATCTCGGGAAACAACACGGTGATCATCAATTCGAAATTTTAGGTCGTTTTGATTTCAGTGATGTTCGTGGTTGCAACCTGATGGTGGAATAATACCAACTGCTTAATAGAAACTACCGCTTGTGTAGTGAACGACTTTATCTTCGGAAAATAAACGAAGTTTATACCATGATTCTACGCCTCGCAATAGCATTTCTTATTCTTCTTGCATCTTGCAATAAAGAAGAAGTGTTGCGTCGTGTAACTTTTAATGTGCGGGAGTTTTCTGCAGGTACGCCAACTTGCACCATTACCTACACTTCAGATGCTTCCGGCGGAACGACTGTTACATCAACTTCATCTGACTCGTGGAGTTCACCGTCACTTCAACTAAAGCCCGGTAGTGCAGCAGTATTAACAGTAGATTGCACTGAAGCTACCTTCGACTATAAACTTTATGTTTACGTCGATGGAAATTTGCTGGAAACAAAAACGTACAACGGTGGCAGCAGTCCCGAAACTGTAAGCATTTCGGTTCCTTAATTAAAACCCGAGTGCTGTTCTGACACGACCCAGAACCGGAGTGGCGATGCTTCGCGCTTTATCTTCACCCTTTTTCAATTCTGCTTCCAACAAACCACGATCATTCATAAGTTCATTGTAACGTGTACGAGGCTCGCGATAATAATCCAACAACAATTCGAGCAAAGCGGCTTTCGCGTGACCGTATCCGAAGTTGCCTGCAAGGTACTTCTCGCGTAACACGTTTGTTTGTTCAGCATTAGCAATTAGTTTGTACAATGCAAACACGTTGCAGGTATCAGGATTTTTAGGCTCTTCCAATGGAGTGGAATCTGTAACAATACTTCCGATCACTTTTTTCAATTCCTTTTCGGGAAGAAAAATATTGATGAAGTTACTGTACGACTTACTCATTTTACGACCATCTGTTCCGGGCACAACCATCACCTGCTCATCGATCTGTTCTTTCGGCACCACAAACAATTCCTGATTGTACTGATGATTAATCTTCTCGGCAAGATCACGCGTAAACTCGATGTGTTGCTTCTGATCTTTTCCTACAGGAACAATCTCCGTATCGTACATTAAAATATCCGCGGCCATTAACACAGGATAAGTAAACAAACCTGCATTTACATCCGATAAATTCTCTGATTTATCCTTAAACGAATGTGCTAATTGCAAACGCTGATAAGACATAAAACATCCCAAATACCAGGTTAATTCGCACACTTCAGGAACATCACTCTGACGAAACAAAATATTCTTATCCGTATCTAAGCCGAATGCCAACCATGTAGCGGCAACCGCCATCGCGCTCTCTTTGCGAAAATCAGCATCTTTTATCGAAGTCAGCGAATGTAAATCCGCGATAAAATAAATGCAATGATTATTCGGATTTTTCGAAAGTGCTACTGCAGGACTTAACGCGCCCAGAATATTTCCAAGATGCGGGATATTGGTACTTTGAATACCGGTAAGAATTCGTGCCATAGTGCTGTAATTACCGCCCAAAAGTAGCCATTCCCGCTTAAAGCACACACCTTTCTTATGTGTACCTTTGTCACATGCGCCAATACCTGGGCCTGATTCCACGAGCACTGTGGAAAACACTGTTCATTCTCAACTTTATCATCGGACTGCTGCTGCTGTATCCGGTGTTTCGGATTTTATTGGCCGATCCGAAGCGCTACCCACGAGCATTTCGACTTACGCGTTCGTGGGCACGCTGGGTACTTATCATTCCCGGTGTTCGTGTTAAAGTGAAGCACGAAACACTTGTTGAGCAACTTCCCGTTCCATGCATTTTCGTGGCGAATCACGCCTCCTACATCGATATCGTCGCAAGTTATATCGTGATGCCACATTACTTTGCCTACATGGGGAAAGCTGAAATTGATAAGGCTCCGGCTTTAAGAATATTTTTTCGCTCCGTGCGCAAAGGAAATAGCCCCATGAATATTTACGTGGACCGCCGCAGTCGCATGGGTTCCTACGACGCATTTCGACAAGCAGCACAATTGCTTCAGGAAGGCAAAAGCATCTTTATTTATCCGGAAGGCACCATTTCAGCTGACGGTATGCTGAAACCTTTTAAGAACGGGGCTTTCAAACTGGCTATCGAACATAATGTTCCTATTGTTCCCATTACTTTTCACAACAATTGGAAACTGCTGCAAAATGGTGGCTTTCTGAAAGCATTTGGTCGTCCGGGAACGGCACACTTAACCATTCACGCTCCTGTTGAAACAAAGCACCTCGGCGAAAAAGATTTGGTAACTTTGCGGGACAGTGTTAGAAACACGATTCAACAAGCATTACAACATTATGAAAATTGACAGCAAAACCGTTCAGGATGTAGCTCACTTAGCGCGACTCGAATTTGAGGCGGAAGGTGAACAGAAAATCATCAACGACATGAATCGTATGTTGGGCTTTGTAGAGAAGTTAAACGAGCTGAACACCGACGGTATCGAACCGTTGATTTATATGACAGAAGAAACGAATCACCTGCGCGAAGATGTTGTTCATCCTCCTTTATCACACAAAGAAGTGTTGCAAAATGCGCCGAAACATGACAGCGATTATTTCAAAGTTCCAAAAGTGGTAGAAAAGAAATAACATTGATTAAACAACAAAAAGCCTCGTCATCATTGGATAACGAGGCTTTTTTATGATTTAATACTTAGTTGCAGAACTCTGCGTAAGCTTGCTTCAAATGTTCAGCGATCATTTCTGCCGAGCGACCTTCAATATGATGACGCTCGATGAAATGCACCAACTTTCCGTCTTTAAACAACGCGATAGATGGTGATGATGGCGGATAAGGAGTGAAATGCTTTCTGGCCTGTGCCACGGCGTCGGTATCAAATCCCGCGAATACGGTTGTTAATTTATTCGGACGAGGACCGTCGCCTTGCAACGACATTTTTACACCCGGACGCGCGGCTCCTGCCGCACAACCGCAAACAGAATTTACCACCATCAAGTGTGTTCCGCTTTGACTTACTGCCGAATCCACTTGTTCCGGTGTTGTTAAATCTTCAAAGCCCGCTGCGGTCAATTCTGCTTTCATGGGCATTACTAATGGTGCAGGATACATATGCTTATGTTTTTTGTTTAGTAAATGTTGGACCACAAAGATACATGGAAATCGTGCCTGTCTTTGTTAAAATCCGCTAAACACAACAATCAACCTGCCACAAAGTTCTGCACCGATTAATCTTGTGAATGCTTACATTTGGTTTTCAATCATCTGTATTATGAGAAAACTAATCTTCACCGCAGCCGCACTGACTGTAGCCCTGATCGGATTCGCACAGGCAGGCAGTAAAGCAAAGCTGGTAGAAAAGGTAACACCGATCACCGGAAAGCCTTCGGGCATGATGATCGCTTACGAACGTTATGTATTGCCTAATGGCTTAACATTAATTGTACACGAAGATCATTCCGATCCGATTGTACACGTTGACGTTACCTACCACGTAGGTTCTGCGCGCGAACAAGAAGGTCGCTCCGGGTTTGCACATTTCTTCGAACACATGATGTTCCAGGGTTCAGAGCACGTGGCCGATGAACAACATTTCAAACTGATCACAGAAGCCGGTGGAACCATGAACGGAACCACGAATACGGACAGAACCAACTATTTCGAAACAGTTCCTGCCAATAATTTGGAGCTGGCGTTGTGGTTGGAGGCAGATCGTATGGGCTTTTTGCTCGACTCCGTAACACAACGCAAATTTGAAGTCCAGCGCGCTACCGTTAAGAACGAGCGTGGACAGCGTTATGACAATGCTCCTTACGGCTTGGTTTGGGAAAAATTGGGCGAAGCCATGTATCCTCAAGGACATCCGTATTCCTGGTCTACGATCGGTTACATTGAAGATTTGAACCGTGTTGGAGTTGGCGATTTGAAGAATTTCTTCCTGCGTTGGTACGGACCAAACAATGCCACCATCACTGTTGCCGGTGATGTAAATACGCTTAACGTAGTAAAGCTGGTAGAAAAATATTTTGGTTCCATTCCTCGTGGACCTGAAGTAAAGAACATGCCGAAACGCATGGTTACTTTAGACAAAGATCGCGTCATTTCTTATGAAGACAATGTACGTTTCCCGCAATTGACAGTGGCTTGGCCGGGTGTACATTCCTGGCATGCGGATGAACCTGCATTGGATGCGCTAACCAATATCTTGTCTCAAGGGAAAGGTTCTGTGATGTACAATCGTTTTGTAGTGCCCGGTGTTGCAGGCGGGGCAAGCATGTACAATGGATGTCAGGAACTTGCAGGTAATATTATTTTCTCGGTGCGAACCTTCCCCGGACATACGCCGCGAGAAGCAGATAGCTTACTGCGAGTCGCATTGACCGACTTCGAAAAGAAAGGCGTTAGCGATAATGATTTGAAACGCTTTAAGATGTCTATTGAAACTTCAGTATTGGATCAAATTTCCAGCGTTGAAGGAAAAGGAAGTATGCTCGCCGCTTATATGACCTTCAACGGGAATCCGAACATGTTGCAGAAAGACATCGACCGTTACAACAAAGTAACCAAAGAAGATGTGATGCGCGTGTACAACAAATACATCAAGAATAAACCGGCTGTTGTGTTAACGGTTTATCCTAAAGGAAAACCTGAATTGAAAGCACGCCCGGACAATTATAAAATTCCGGAATACCGCGTAGGCACCGCAGAAAGCGCAGAATACAAGAACTTACAAATGCGCAAAGCAAAAGATAATTTCGATCGCGGTATCATTCCTGCTCCGGGTCCTGTTCCAACTGTAAAATCACCTGCAATTTGGCGCCACACGTTTGCGAACACCATGCCGGTTATCGGTACACAATTCGGTGAAGTTCCGCGCACGATGATGATGATTACGGTTGCGGCAGGTCATCGTCAGGAAGATCCTGCAAAGGCCGGTATAGCAACGCTTTTAGCGCGCATGCTCGATCAATCCACCGAAAAACACTCAGCAGCAGGAATTGAAGAAGAACTAGAACTGCTCGGCAGTAGCATCAGCATTGGTTCCGATAACGATGAATTCACGATTTATGTCAATTCACTTACTCGCAACCTGGATGCAACATTAGCATTGCTTCAGGAGAAGTTGTTCATGCCAAAATTCGATCAGTCGGAATTTGATATGGTTAAAAAGCAACAGCTGGAAGGCATTGCGAATATGAGCACGCAGCCGGGCGCAATGGCCGACTTCATTTTCAACCGTATGATATTCGGTGCGGATCACATCATGGGAATTCCGCGTTCAGGAACTGCAGAAACCGTGAACTCCATTACACTTCAGGATGTAAAGGTTTACTACAACAAAATGTTCTCTCCGAACATTTCAAAACTGATTATAGTATCTGACCTAGGTAAAGATAACGCCATCGGAAAGTTGGGCTTCCTCAGCACCTGGCAGAACAAAAACACGGCGATCAAGACAAATGCTGACTTCGCACCGAAATATGCTGCGATGAAAACGAAGATTTATCTGTACGATAAAAAAGATGCAGCGCAATCGGAAATTCGTATTGGTCGTATGGGCTTACCGTATGATGCTACCGGAGAATTCTACCGCGTGGGCTTGATGAATTATCCATTGGGTGGACATTTCAACAGTCGTGTGAATTTGGAAATGCGTGAGAACAAAGGCTGGACTTACGGTACGCGAACCGGATTTAACGGCAGCAATTACACCGGAACATTTGTAGCATCAGGTGGCTTCCGATGGAATTCAACAGACAGTGTGATTGTGTCCTTCATCAATTTAATGGATAATTATGCATCAGCAGGTATCAGAGAAGATGAATTGAAATACATGAAGAAAGCGATCTCTCAGAAAGAGGCGCTCGCTTACGAAGAACCTTATCAGAAGCTGTTCTACCTGAAGCGCATCATCGATTACAACCTGCCGGATAATTACAATGAGCAACAATCCGAGATTTTGAAAAACATCACAAAATCAGAAATTGATGCATTGGCGAAAAAATGGTTGAGCACTCAGAACATGGTCATCATGATGGTGGGTGACAAAACCAAATTGCACGAAGAACGGTTGTCATTACGGCAACCGTTTTTTTGTTGCACATACAGTATATTCGCGCATGGAACTCACCATCTTCTCCGATGAACACTTTATGCGTGAAGCGCTTAAGGAAGCACGAAAAGCATTTGATGCAGAAGAAGTTCCTGTTGGTGCCGTTATTGTTTGGCAAGACAAAATTATTGCACGAGCACACAATCTTACAGAACGACTGAATGATGTCACCGCGCACGCAGAAATGCAAGCGATAACTGCAGCGGCATCTGCTATTGGAGGAAAATACTTAACCGAATGTACGTTATACGTAACGCTGGAACCTTGCGTGATGTGCGCCGGAGCCCTTCAATGGTCGCAAATTCCCAAGATCATTTTCGGTGCGCATGACACAAAACGAGGTTATGCCCGTTTTGGAAACTCACTGCTTCATCCGAAAACACAAATTACAGGCGGTGTGCTGGAAACGGAATGTGCCGAGCTAATGACCACCTTTTTCAGAGAACGACGCAAGTAAGTCGTTATACTCCCACAAGGTTTCGTAATTTCGCACCTCTTCAATATTACTACTATGCTGCGTTCTCATACCTGTGGCGAATTACGCCTTGCTGATGCCGGAAAAGAAGTTAACCTCTGCGGATGGGTGCAAACCTCTCGCGATTTCGGAGGCATGACGTTTATTGATTTGCGTGATCGTTACGGTATAACACAATTGGCATTCAACATGGCCACTAATGCAACTTTGTGTGAACAAGCGCGAACGCTCGGACGTGAATTTGTAGTGCGCGTGAAAGGTGCAGTGCGCGAGCGTGAAAACAAAAATCCGAAAATACCCACCGGAGATGTGGAGATCATTGTAACAGACTTAACAGTGCTCAACACTGCGAAAACACCACCCTTTACCATTGAAGATGAAACGGATGGCGGTGATGATTTGCGCATGAAATATCGTTACCTCGACTTGCGTCGTAATCCTGTGCGTGATAGTTTGATATTGCGTCACGAAGTTGCACAGGCAACGCGCCAATACCTCAGCAATCAGCAGTTTATTGAAGTAGAAACGCCGGTGCTCATCAAATCTACACCCGAAGGTGCACGCGATTTTCTGGTGCCTTCACGCATGAATCCGGGACAGTTTTACGCCTTGCCGCAATCTCCTCAAACGTTTAAACAACTATTGATGGTTGCGGGATTCGATCGCTACTTCCAGATTGTAAAGTGTTTTCGTGATGAAGATTTGCGTGCTGATCGTCAGCCGGAGTTCACACAGATTGATTGTGAAATGAGCTTCGTGGAACGCGCGGATATCCTGAACATGTTTGAAGGTCTTGTCCGCCATTTGTTTCAAACCGTTAAAGGTGTAGACATTGGTACATTACCACACATGAGTTATGCTGATGCCATGAAATATTATGGCAACGACAAACCGGATACGCGATTTGAAATGCGTTTTGTCGAGCTGAACGATGTCGTGAAGAACAAAGGCTTCAAAGTTTTTGATGATGCGGAACTTGTTGTGAGTATTTGTGCGAAAGGTGCTGCATCATTCACCCGCAAGCAGTTGGACGAACTGACAGAATTTGTAAAGCGCCCGCAGATTGGAGCTTCCGGATTGGTTTACGTGCGTTACAACGAAGACGGAACGTTGAAGTCCTCCGTTGACAAGTTCTACAATGAAGAGGAATTGAAAAAATGGGCTGTTGCATGCGATGCACAACCCGGCGATTTGATTTTAGTACTCGCGGGCAATGCGAACAAAACACGCAAAGCCATGTCGGAGTTACGTCTTGAAATGGGCTCACAGCTTGGGCTGCGCGACAAAAACAAATTCTCGTGTTTGTGGGTAATTGATTTCCCTTTATTGGAATTCAATGAAGATGCTAATCGCTGGTTTGCTATGCACCATCCGTTTACTGCACCATGGCCGGAAGATATTGCCAAGCTCGACAATCCTGATGCATACGGCGATATTCGTGCAAATGCGTACGACATGGTCATTAATGGCGTAGAAGTTGGTGGTGGTTCTATCCGAATTTTCGATAAAGACTTACAAGCAAAAATGTTTGGCGTATTGGGCTTTTCTCCGGAAGAAGCGCAAGAACAATTCGGCTTCCTGATGAATGCATTTGAATTTGGAGCACCTCCGCACGGGGGTATCGCTTTCGGATTCGATCGTTTGTGTTCGCTATTTGGAGGTGCCGATTCTATTCGTGATTTTATCGCCTTCCCGAAAAATAATTCCGGTCGCGATGTCATGATTGATACGCCAAGTGTAATTGACGAACTTCAATTGAAGGAGCTGAGCATTAAAACGCTGTAATACGATTCTATTCGCTGAAAGATGCGATGATCGCTTCCATCGTCTCACGATTCGACTCTAGTCGCGTTGTTGGAGTCCAGAGTAGAATCTGGTAAAAGAACTTTTCCGACTCCACGCAGGTGAGCGAATAGGTTGTTTCGTTTCCTCCTTGCTTTCGGATAATGGTCGTTTGTAATACGGGCAAATTATTGATTTCCTTTTTGGCATTCACGAACACACCCACGCTGTCAATATTGCGCGATGCAATTTTCATGTAGGTATCCAAATCGTAGTCGAGACCGAATGATGTAATCTTGTCTTTGGAATCGTCAATAATTACTACGTACAATTCTGCATCCGCATCCGCATATTGGAGCGAAGCATTGTCATTCAGTTGTGGTGCAGGATTCATAACACCGGGCAAGCTTAATTGATATTGTGCACCTGCTGATGACAACACCCGCGTTTGCATTAAGCCTGATTCGCGGAATCCAAACCACCAAATGCCAAATATGAAACCGATTACACCGGCCACCACTAACAAGTATTTAACTGCTTTCTTCACACCACCAAATTACATTTTTACCACGATAACAACACGAATAAACAAGGCCATCCCGAAGGACAGCCTTTCTTGTGATTTAAGTATCGCCTATTACAATGTGCCGCGCTTCTCTTGTTCGCGTTCGATTGATTCAAACAACGCTTTGAAATTACCGGCACCGAATCCTTTAGCACCCATACGCTGAATGATTTCATAAAACAACGTCGGACGGTCTTCAACAGGTTTGGTAAATATCTGAAGCAAATAACCTTCTTCATCCGCATCAACCAAAATGCTGAGCTTCTCCAACACATTGATGTCTTCTTTCATCATCTTCATGTGTTCACCCAAACGTGCCGGAATTGCCTCGTAATACGAATGCGGAGGCGCTGATAAAAATTCTACGCCACGTGCACGCAACTCGGAAACAGTTTTGATGATGTCATCTGTAGCTACTGCGATGTGCTGACAACCCGGACCTTCGTAAAAATCAAGATACTCTTCAATCTGAGATTTCTTCTTGCCTTCAGCCGGTTCGTTAATCGGGAATTTGATTCGTCCATTTCCGTTCGACATTACCTTCGACATCAGCGCGGAGTATTCCGTGTGAATCGTTTTATCATCAAAAGACAAGAAATTGACGAAGCCCATAACATCTTCGTACCACTTCACCCACTGATTCATTTCTCCCCAACCTACGTTACCAACCATGTGATCAATGAACTTCAATCCAACAGGAGATGGATTATAGTCTGATTCCCATTTCATATAGCCCGGCAAAAACGGACCATCATACTTTTTGCGCTCTACGAAAACATGAACTGTTTCACCGTAAGTATAAATGCCGGAACGAATAACTTCACCATGTTCGTCTTTTTCTAACGTCGGAGTCATGAAGGGCTTCGCCCCTCGCTTTGTAGTTTCTTCAAATGCCTTTGTCGCATCTTCTACCCACAATGCAATCACCTTGACACCGTCCCCGTGTTTCTTGATGTGTTCGGCAATCGGTGATTCGCTGTTTAATGGTGTTGTTAGTACCAAACGAATTTTGCCTTGCGACAACACATAAGAGGCGCGGTCGCGTACACCTGTTTCCAAACCTGCAAAAGCACAAGACTGAAAGCCGAAAGCCGTTTTATAAAAGTGCGCTGATTGTTTAGCATTACCTACGTAGAATTCTACATAGTCTGTTCCCAGCAGTGGCAGGAAATCCTGAGCACCTTCAAATATTTTATCTAAACCGTATTCAACGTTTTTTACATCAGTAGCCATTTGTATTATGTTTTAATAATTGTTGTAGTTCATGAAAATTATCGTCTAACAAAACCTCACGAATATGACCACATCGCTCTGATGTGCGGCGACAATAACAATATCCTCATTTCATTCATACTTAAATTTAGCAAGATTTACGCGGCAAACAATAGCACCTGACGTAAATCATCTTTAATCAACCCAGGTTTTGTAGTACTTGCCGTCGTCTATTTTCAACGCCTCTTCAGTAATCATCAGCGGGCGGAAGGTGTCCACCATCACTGCCAATTCTTGCGTATCCTTTTGGCCAATGCTGCGCTCCATAGCTCCCGGAGCCGGTCCGTGCGGAATACCTTTCGGATGTAACGTGATGTGTCCTTGTTCAATGTTATTACGGCTCATGAAATCACCGTCCACATAATACAACACTTCGTCTGAATCGATATTACTGTGATTGTATGGAGCAGGCACTGCCAAAGGATGGTAATCATACATACGCGGAACAAACGAACACACCACAAATGTGGACGTTTCAAACGTTTGGTGAGTTGGTGGCGGCAAATGCACCCGTCCTGTTATCGGTTCAAAATTGTGAATCGAGAATCCCCAAGGGAAATTATAGCCGTCCCAGCCCACAACATCAAAAGGATGTGTAGCATACACCAATTCGTGCAACATACCTTCCTTCTTGATCTTCATCAGGAAGTCACCCTTTTCATCAAAGGTTTCCAACTCGGTTGGTAATTTCATGTCGCGCTCACAAAACGGTGAATGTTCCAGCAACTGCCCCGAAGAACTCTTGTAGCGTTTCGGCGTGAAAAAGGGCGCGTAACTTTCTACATAAAAAATGCGGTTGTCTTCGGTTTCGAAATCTATCTGATAAATCATTCCACGTGGGATGATCAGGTAATCACCGTATTCGAATTCGATATTACCCATAAACGTGCGCAGTTTCCCTTTGCCTTTGTGAATGAAAAGCATTTCATCCGCATCTCCGTTTTTATAAAAATAACTGCGTAAACTTTTTCTCGGTGCTGCTAACCCGATGATACAATCACCGTTTACCAAAACCGGCACACGGCTTTCCAAAAAATCATCTTTCGGAGGCACCTGAAATCCCTGCAACAACATAGGGCGAATGTTCTTAGGAATTGCAATTTTAGGAGACACGTCAGTCGACTTAACAATCTCCTTAATCTGTGTCGGACGATGAATATGATACGTTAACGACGAATGATTATTAAATCCTTCCGTACCAAATAACTGCTCGTACAGAAAATTGCCATTCGCGTTTTTCGTTACGGTGTGACGTTTGGACGGAAACGTACCGAGTTTATGATAAATAGGCATAATAGATGATGTTATTTCACCCAAAACTATTCCCGGTTAAACAAACGGTCAATGACAAAAGTCATAACCGATTTCCCGTTAATCTGATTTTCGTCGTGTAAATGCCGGCTTCAACTTGCTGTGATAAAAAGATCCGGCTCTTACTACTTTGCCTTCTGCACGCCGTTGCTTCTTTTCATCAGTAGTTAATTCATCCCAGGCCTTACATTCCGGTGAGCAATAACCTTTTGTCTCCTCTATGCAATTCGGACATAAAATGTACAAAACGTGACAATCCTGATTCGTACAATTTAAATGATCGTCAGCGGGTGTGCCGCAATTATGACATTGTGCAAGAATATCATTCGTAATGCGTTCGCCCAATCGCTCATCAAACACAAAGTTCTTTCCGATAAACTTGGTGGGCAATTGATTCGTTTTAACCTGACGGGCGTATTCAATAATTCCTCCGTAAAGTTGATTGACATCCTTAAAGCCATGATGCTTTAACCATGCACTTGCTTTCTCGCAGCGCACTCCGCCGGTGCAATACATCAAGATCTTTTTATCCTCCTGCCCTTTCAACTTGTCCAGCACCATGGGTAACTCTTCTTTGAAAGTGTCAGCTTCAGGTAAAATCGCACCTTCAAATCGTCCTACTTCACTTTCATAATGATTGCGCATATCTACAACAATCGTTTCCGGCTGTTCCAATGCTGCGTTAAATTCTGCTGCGGATAAATGATTGCCAACATTAGTGACGTCAAATGTGTCATCGGCTAATCCATCTGCAACAATTTTCTTGCGCACTTTTATCGTCAATCTGAAAAATGATTTCCCGTCATCTTCTACGGCAATTTTGAAAGGCACATCTTTAAATTCCGGGCGCGCATCAATAGCTTTTCGAAATGCATCGAAATGAAATTCGGGCACACTCAATTGAGCATTAATACCCTCACGTGCCGCATAAATTCTACCAAACACATTCATCGCCGACCATTCTTTCCACAACGCATCACGCATCGCCTGAGGATCATCAAGAATGACGTAACGATAAAACGAAAGCGTAATACGACGGAAGGGCTCTTCCATCAATCGCTTACGCATTTCTTGTCGGGAAACACGATTAACTAGTACTGACATGGTATTCTAATTTTTTGCAAAATTAAGGAACAACGCGGCATGTAAGGGCTGATTGTTGTCATACACAGAGCGTCCTGCGGAATATTAACAATCATGAGTAAAATCTCACAGGTATTTCACAACTTTACGGCACAACATTATGAAGCTTTTCGCATGAGTAAAGAACGAATACTAGTAATTGGAAGCTCCGGGCAGATTGGCACGGAACTCGTGGTGGAACTGCGTCGCATTTACGGACAGGACAATGTCTTTGCATCCGATCTTAAAGCGGACGACGGCTCACACGCGGGGCCTTATGTGCAATTGGATGCACTGGATAAGAACAAACTTTTTGAGATTGTCAAGAAAGAAAATATTACCCAGGTGTATTTGTTAGCGGCACTGTTGTCCGCAACCGCTGAGAAAAATCCGGAGTTCGGATGGAAGTTGAACATGGAAAGTTTATTTCATGTCTTGGAAATTGCTAAAGAAGGGCACATCAAAAAAATATACTGGCCGAGTTCCATTGCGGTTTTCGGTCCGACAACGCCGCGTGTTAACACACCGCAATTCACCGTAATCGAACCAACGACGGTTTACGGAATCAGCAAATTTGCGGGTGAGCGCTGGTGCGAATGGTATTTCAACAAATACGGCGTGGACACGCGCAGCCTCCGATATCCGGGATTAATTGGCTGGAAATCTGCTCCGGGCGGCGGAACTACAGATTACGCGGTGCACATCTATCACGAAGCACTGAAAACAGGAAAATACACCTGCTTCCTGAACGAAAACACCACATTGCCCATGATGTATATGCCTGACGCTATCCGCGCCACTATTGAGGTTATGGAAAGCCCTGCAGACCGCATCAAAACACGCAGTTCATACAATTTAGCCGGGATGAGCTTTAATCCGGAAGAAATTGCCGTTGATATCCGTCGCCATGTGCCAAATTTCAGTATCAGTTACGCCCCGGATTTCCGTCAGGCAATAGCCGATAGCTGGCCACAAAGCATTGATGATCAAAAAGCTACGGAAGATTGGGGATGGAAACCGCAATTCGATCTTAGCCGAATGACAGACGACATGATCAGTAACCTGAAAAATATTATCGGGAAATGAAACCGTAGGCACATGAGTTGCGTACACATCTATAACTAAAGTGTCTGTATAGACTTCAGCTTCGTATCTGTCGATATAATTGGCGGATTAGTCGAAATTTTGAAACAAAACAGATACTTTGGCAGTATTTTAGCGGACTAAGGGAAGCTCGAGCAATCGGACTTGGAAACAAATTTGCAGATGAAAAAATTGGTACACTTCCTCATCATCCTCGCTGTGATCGCTGGTTACGGTTCTGCAGTTGCGGCTGAATCGGACACCATCAATCAAACCGACGGAGCAGGTAAACGCCAGGGATGGTGGATCATTACCGGAGCTTTCAAGAAAGATCCGAAGTACGCGCCTACTGCCAAAGTGGAAGAAGGTCGTTATAAAGACAGCCAAAAAACAGGTGTTTGGATTGAATATTATCCGAACGGAGCTAAGAAAAGCGAACTGACTTTCGTTAACAATCGCCCGAATGGTCATGCGGTGATGTATCACGAAAACGGCAAGAAATCAGAAGAAGGAACATGGGTTGGAACACGTTGGGTTGGAGATTACACCTTGTTTTACGAAGATGGTGTTCCTCGTCAGCAGTTCAACTACAATCAACTCGGAAAGCGTGATGGCAAGCAGGTTTACTATCATTCAAACGGTAAAGTAGCGATTGAAGTAAACGTAAAAGAAGGAAAAGAAGAAGGTTGGAAGAAAGAATACAATGAAAACGGAGAGTTAATTCTAGAAACATATTTTGCCGGTGGTAACATTGATCCTGCGAAAACAAAGACTTACGAACCGAAGAAGTCGGTAACAACTCCGGAAAAAGCTCCGGAAGAAAAAGAAATTAAAGGAACTGCTCCAACTGTAACTGACAACGCGAACAAGCCGAACACAGGACAATTCACCGGTGAAGGGTATTGGATTCTGTACAAAAACGGTCAGATTTCCATGAAAGGAACGTTCAAAAATCGTAAGATGATGGAAGGTGAAGAGCGCGTTTACGATAACAACGGCAAATTGACTCAAATAAAACTTTACAAAGGCGGCAAATACGTTGGCGATGGTCCGCTGCCTGTGGATAGCAAATAATCCAGTACTTTCAGGAGTGACAGGGTAGCCAAAAGGTTACCCTGTTTTTTTATGTGCTTCCCTCATCTTTATCGGTAAATTTGGACAATTGAAATTTATGAAACCGCATCAACTTCAAATTCAGAACACACTTTCGCGTAAAAAGGAAATTTTTCAACCTATTGAACTCGGTTACGTTGGTATGTACGTTTGCGGACCTACGGTGTACAGCGATGTCCACATGGGCAATTGCCGCACATTTATTTCCTTCGATATTATATACCGTTACCTCATTCACTTGGGTTACCAAGTTCGTTATGTCCGCAACATCACTGATGTAGGGCATTTAGAAAGTGATGCGGATGAAGGTGATGACAAAATCGCACGTAAAGCACGATTGGAACGGTTAGAGCCGATGGAAATTGTACAACGCTACACTACTGGTTTTCACGAAGTCATGGCGATGTTTAATGCAATGCCTCCATCAATAGAACCAACTGCAACAGGACATATCATTGAGCAGATTGAAATGACGGAACAGATCATGAAAAATGGTCTGGCGTATGAAAGCAACGGCAGCATTTATTTCGATGTAGAAAAATATATCGGCAACAACAATTACGGCGTCTTATCCGGTCGTTCGCTGGAAGAACAATTGAACAATACCCGCGACCTCGACGGACAAGGAGAAAAGAAAGGGAGATTGGATTTCGCGTTGTGGAAAAAAGCGAAACCCGAACACATTATGCGCTGGAATTCTCCGTGGGGAGAAGGTTTTCCGGGATGGCATATTGAATGCTCCGCGATGAGCCGCAAGTATTTGGGCGACCGTTTCGATATACATGGAGGTGGAATGGATTTGATTCCGACACACCACACGAATGAAATTGCACAGAACGTCGGCTGCTGCAACACCGCTCCCGTAAACTATTGGATACATACCAATATGCTGACTGTGAACGGTCAAAAAATGTCGAAGTCATTAGGCAATTCATTTTTGCCTGTAGAGTTGTTCACCGGATTGCAATTGGATCCGAAATCTCCGGGGGCTGCGCCATCATTGGCAGTGCTGGGCGATAAACACCCTATGCTCGACAAAGGTTACTCGCCAATGACCGTGCGTTTTTTCATGTTGCAAACACATTACAGCAGCACGCTCGACTTTTCCAACGAGGCATTGCAAGCATCTGAAAAAGGATTCCGCAGATTAATGGAGGCGTTGAAAACATTGAGCAATGCGCCTGTCAGCGACAAGACAACATACGACATTCCGCAACTGCAATCGCGTTTATACGCAGCAATGGATGACGACTTCAACACACCTGTTCTGATTGCAGAATTGTTTGATGTTGTTCGTTATATCAATTCCGTTAATGACGGAAAAGAATTTATTAGTGCTGAATATAAGTCTTCATTAATCAAATTACTGAATGCATTTGTGCATGATGTATTAGGACTGAAGGATGATATCATGGAAGATCAGTCGGGTACAACATATGGACTGATGCAATTGATCATTCGTATGCGCGCGGATGCACGTGCACGTAAAGATTTTGGCACATCCGATTTAATTCGTGATGAACTCGCGAAGTTGAACATTGTATTAAAAGACGGTAAGCAAGGAACCTCATGGGAAATCAAAAGCTAAGCGCGGTTATTATTTTTATATGCACGTTGTTTTGGATGTCGTGCAGCAATGATCCAAAAGGGAATAATCCAAAAGATACAGGGACAGTAAAAACTACTCCGCGAGTTAAAGCTCCCGCTTTCAATTCGGATTCAGCATACACGTTTATTCAGAAACAAGTGGATTTCGGTCCGCGGGTACCGGGAACACCTGAACATGCCGCCTGCGCAAGTTGGATGACCGAAAAATTGAAGTCGTATGGATTGGATGTGAGCGTACAAAACGCGCCGGTTACTTTTTACGACGGTCGCAAAGCCATGCTGAGCAACATTTTCGGACAATTTCATAAAGAACGTGAGCGTCGTGTTTTGTTGTTAGCGCATTGGGATACACGCCCTCGCGCGGATCGTGACAGTGTGAGACGATCAGAGCCTATACCCGGGGCAAATGATGGAGGAAGCGGGGTTGCTGTGCTCTTAGAGATTGCGCGTATTATTGCACAAAACGATCCCGGCATTGGTCTTGATATTTTACTTGTAGACGGAGAAGATAATGGCGATCCCGGTGGAGAAGCGGAAACATGGTGTTTAGGTTCACAATACTGGGCACAGAATCGACCTCAAGGATATAAAGCAGATTTTGCGATTCTGCTGGATATGGTTGGCGCTAAAGATGCCGTGTTCCCGCGTGAAGGCACATCGGTGTATTTCGCATCCGGCATTGTGGAGAAAGTTTGGAGTGCCGCTGCAAATCTGGGCTACGGCAACTATTTCGTAAACAACATCGTCGGGCAAACTACCGATGATCACTTATTTATTAATATGTACGCACACATTCCGGCAATTGATATTGTGCATTACGATCCTAAGCGAATGGACTACGGACATTTCCACCATCGTCATACCGACAGTATGGAATACATTGATAAAGGCACGCTGGGCGCTGTGGGACACGTGGTTCTGGATGTTCTTTTCAACGAACAACCGGCTCCCGCACCCTAATTCGGTTATCAACTACTTACTAACATTTACACAGAGATATTGACACGGTATTTTTTTATTGATGTTGGTGCATTTTCTTTGGTGAAGTGTCACGAACAGCTATGAAAAAACAACTCCTATTTTTATTCATTGCACTTGGAATCAGCATTGTCTCCACTGCTGAAATGGCTTACAAGTCGGGCTACGTAATCCTGAACTCGGGAGATACCGTGCGCGGAGACATTAAAGTAAACACCAAAAAAGAATTGCCTTTATTCGCCAGGGTGATCTTGAAGCAGGGCGAAACCAGCAGAACTTACAAACCTGAACAGGTAAAAGGATATAGTTTGGACGGCGTCCAATTTCTTACGCGCAAATTAGGCGGAGAAATGGTGTTTTTAAAAGTGGTTACTTCAGGTAGAATTGTTATCTTCGAACATCAGTTCGAGGTTTACCACGGAGACCAAACGTTAGTAGAAAAAGAATACTACGTTGAAAAGAATGACGGAACAAGCAACGAATTGGTGAAGTTGAGAGGCAATAAATTTAAGAAGTTGTCTGCTGAGTGGATGAGCGACCATAGTGAACTAGTTGCTAAGATCGATCAAGAAAATAAAAAGATGGAGTTTGCAGAAATGCAGGCATACATTGAAGAATATAATTCCTGGCACAGCAATCAAAGTCAGGAAGCGCGAGGAACGCGTTAAGATTTCCCTTAGTAGTAGTTTCCGCCGGCGGCCCGGGAGCAGAAATGCCCGGGCCGTCTGGTTTTTAACCGGCTCGTAAAACTGTATTTTAGTTCAAAATATTTCGCATGAAAAAATTATTTCTGCTCGACGCATTCGCTCTTATCTATCGCGCCTATTTCGCATTCAGCAATAACCCACGTGTCAATTCCAAAGGTTTAAATACGTCTGCAGTATTTGGATTTACCAATACATTACTCGACGTCATTAAAAAAGAACAACCTACACACATTGCCGTAGTATTCGACACCGCAGAACCAACTGTTCGCCACACCGAATACACCGAATACAAAGCCAATCGCGAAGAGATGCCGGAAGATCTTGCAGCTTCATTACCCTACATTTTCGATTTACTGGAAGGATTAAATATCACCACGCTGAAATCGGATGGATTTGAAGCTGATGATATCATTGGAACATTGGCAAAAGAAGCTTCCCAAAAAGGATTTGTCACATACATGATGACACCCGATAAAGATTACGGTCAATTGGTGAGCGACAATATCTTCATCTACAAACCGGGATACAAAGGCGGACCTCCTGAAAAATTAGGCGTTGCAGAAGTGTGCGCACGATACGGAATAGAACGTCCCGAACAGGTGATTGATATCTTGGGATTAATGGGTGATGCTGTCGATAATATTCCGGGCATTCCGGGTGTTGGAGAAAAAACGGCTACTGCTCTGATACAACAATTTGGTTCCGTTGAAAATCTCATACAGAACACTGATCAATTGAAAGGTAAACTGAAAGAAAAAGTAGAGCAACACAAAGAGCAAGCTTTGTTTTCTAAAAAACTTGCTACGATTATTATTGATGCACCCGTTCCTTTTGTAGAAGATGAATTGGTCGCGCGTGAATACAATCGCGAAAAACTGGAACAGGTATTAAATGAATTAGAATTTCGTCGTCTTGCGCAACAATTATTGGGAGTAACCATAAGCGACACTTCTCCCGAAGAAGACGCCACAGGGGTTTCTAAAAAAACGAAACCCGGACAGATGGATATTTTCGGAAACACAGGTGCTGAAGCAGAAGAAGTAGAACCGATTGAAACACCGTTGATGAAGCATATTGATACAGTGTCTCATCAGTATTATGTGGCGCAGACTAAATCGGAACGCAATCAACTTATTGAACTTTTAAATGCGCAGCCGGTATTTGCTTTCGATACAGAAACGACAGGACTTGATGTGTTAACGGCAGAAATTGTCGGCTTGTCTTTTTCATGGAAAGCGCATGAAGGCTGGTACGTCCCAATTCCGGCAGATCGCAATGAAGCGCAAAACATTCTTGATGAATTTAAATCGCTATTGGAAAATGATAGCTCAATTAAAGTCGGACAAAATATTAAGTACGATTACAATATTCTGATGCGCTACGGCATTCAGGTTCGCGGTTCAATGTTTGACACGATGATCGCGCATTATCTGATTCAACCGGACATGCGTCACAACATGGATGTGTTATCCGAAACGTATTTACATTACAAGCCGGTGAGCATAGAAACGTTGATTGGAAAAAAGGGTAAAACGCAATTAAGTATGCGAGATGTTCCTTTATCAGCAATAGCACCTTATGCCGCAGAAGACGCTGACATAACGTGGCAGTTGAAAGAAACATTCGCACCCATCCTGCAAGAAAGCGGAACCGAAAAATTATTCCGTGAATTAGAAATGCCGCTGATGCCTGTGTTAGCTGCGATGGAGCAGGAAGGAATTCGTTTAGATTCGGAAGCACTTCACCTCTACTCTGCTGATTTGGAAAAAGAAATTATTGCGCTTGATCAGGAAATTCAGCAGATGGCCGGTACACCGTTCAACGTATCGTCACCAAAACAAGTTGGAGACATTTTATTTGAAGTGTTGAAAGTTGCGGAAAAGCCCAAGAAAACAAAAACAGGACAATACGCCACCGGTGAAGATATCTTGCAAAAGCTGGCAGGAAAACATCCTATCATCAACAAGATATTAGAATACCGCGAAGTAGTAAAACTCAAAAACACGTATGTAGATGCGTTACCACTTATGGTGAACCCCACAACGGGGCGTGTACATACCAGCTTTAATCAGGTAGTTGCTGCAACCGGACGTTTGAGTTCCGATAATCCCAACTTGCAAAATATTCCGATTCGCACATCGAAAGGTCGTGAGATCCGTCGGGCATTTATTGCGCGCGACGAAAATCATGTTTTACTTTCCGCAGATTATTCGCAGATCGAATTGCGCATCATTGCTTCTTTGAGTAAAGAGCATAACATGATTGCAGCGTTCAAAAGCGGACACGATATTCACGCTGCAACTGCTGCACGCGTTTATGGTGTAGAATTGGAAGCCGTTACATCCGATATGCGTCGTAATGCCAAGATGGTCAACTTCGGAATTATCTACGGTATATCTGCATTTGGTTTAGCAGAACGTTTGAATATTCCGAGAAAAGAAGCGCAAGAAATTATTGGTCAGTATTCGATGCAATATCCTGCTATTAAAGAATACATGGATGGACAGATTGCGTTTGCAAAAGAGCACGGATATGTGGAAACCATTTTAGGACGACGTCGCTACTTACGTGATATAAATTCTGCTAATGCAGTTGTTCGCGGATTCGCTGAGCGTAACGCAATTAATGCGCCCATTCAAGGTAGTGCTGCGGATATGATCAAACTGGCCATGATCCTTATTCATCGTGAATTGAAAGAAGGCGGATTTAATACGAAAATGTTGCTGCAGGTGCATGATGAATTAGTATTTGATGTACCGTTGACTGAAGTTGATCGCGTTAAACCTTTAATTGAAGACGGAATGCGAAATGCACTGACGATGGACGTTCCTATTGAAGTGGGTATTGGCACCGGTAAAAACTGGCTGGAAGCTCATTAGTCCTGAATCGAAAAAATGTGGCGAGAATTAAGAGTTATCGGCAAGAAAAAGGGTCCACCTGTCTTTTCCTTACCGTGAATTCCACACAGGTCATAACCGGCGTAATCGAAATTTTTATTGGGCCGTGTCAATAGCACAAATTAAAAAAGGTTCCGGGCATTCTATATGGGTACCCGGCACGGCTTATATTCGACCTAAGAAATTTTAACTTACATTACTTAAGCCCTCGAAACCAGAGTGTTGTGAAAAATTTGGCACAGATTAAAATAGGAACTGCACAGGAAGAAAGAACGGAATCCCCTGCATTCTTCAACAGCTGAAGCGTCAATTAATCGTGATATTCATGATGCAGATTTTGTCGTAGTAGATACCTTTGGTCAGATCAAGGAGACCATCAAATTACAATTAAATGGTTTCGACTTCTTCGGCGTCCGAACTAGTATCATGACAGGAGCAAAGTGTTTATTATTAGAGAAAAGAAGTGCCGCGGAAACGGACAGGTACACGGATGCTTATCTATTCTTGCTGAATTTAAATCGAACTGATTTTACAGCATAAAAAAGGGTGGACATTTAATCATGACCACCCTTTTTATGTTTTGTACTTTATTGTACCAGCAGCTTTTGTGTTACCGCTCTTCCGTCATTCATTTCAACGCGGATAAAATATGTACCTGCACTTAGTATATTCACGTTAAGCGGAATCTGATGATTACCTGCAGCCATTGAACCATTGAATACGTTCAATATTTCGCGACCGGTCATATCCACTACACGAATTTGGAAGTTCTCTTGCTTCTCCAGGTTAAAAGCAATCATCGTGTTATCGTTCGTAGGATTCGGGAACACGCTGAATTCATTCACACCGGCTTCCGGCGCATTTACAGACGTCGGCGCATTCAAATTGATATCATCAATCCAGATATCATTACCACCATCACTTGTAAATTCAAACTTCACGCGCACGTTTGCAGCACTCTGCATAGCTGAAGTAAACGTTACCGTTTCAGTGCGCCATTGAGCTGCAGTAGGAACATATGCCGCAGTAGTTGCAGTCGCAGTGCTAAGCGTTGCACCGGTCTTCGAATAACGTTGACTCCATGTAGCACCGCAATCTGTTGAAACCAATACACGCAATTTATCGGCATCCCCGGTTTGACGTTGCGCATAAGCAACCTTGAATGTCATGCTGGAAGCTCCAATTGCAGAAAGATTCAGAGACGGGCTCATCATTTCGTCTATTGTCCCCAACATTGCCGTTGTATTATCCAGACGCATACTTGCAGAGCCGGTTGCTGCTGCAGAAGTAGAACGAACCCATCCGTTACCTTGTGGATTGATAATAACCCAATCCTGAGTTACGTTGGTTGCACTTTCAAATCCTTCTGTATACGGTGATGCTGAATACTGTGCTGTTATCGGAGAAACTACTACGTGTGCTGCTCTTGTAATTGAATTACTTCCTGCGGCATTCGCAACCGTTAGCGTCACCGCATAACTACCTGCAGTGTTATATTGTACGGTTGGAGTCGCACTGGTAGAAGTTGACGGTGAACCGCCCGGAAATTGCCAACTCCATGAAGTTACCGGTCCATTCCACGCCAGATCACTAAACGTTACAGAACCACCCTCACAAACGAAACGCTTGTCTACAGGAGTAAAATCCGCCTTTGGGGCACAAGTGTTAGGCGGGTTGTTTAATATTCCGGTTGCAGTATGCGTAGTTGTAGTTGACAATTGATTACGCTGTCCTGCGCTATTATTCAACGCAGCGCGCATACGAGTACACTGACCGGCGGAAAACATACGATAGCAGTATGAATAATCCATAAAATTCTGTACGTTCTCAGATATGTTTGCGTTGCAAATAGCATTATTGGTTAGATTACAACTAGTCCAGCCTTTAGTTACCGGCGTGTCGCTAACACCGTCATTACCACATGCAACGTTCGGATTATTGGTACTTCCCCAGCAATGCTGCAAATTCAAAAAATGTCCGATCTCGTGAGTTAATGCACGCCCTGTAGTTGGATTACCGCTGCCGATACTACCGACATATGTTGACACAATAATAATTCCGTCAACCGCTGCAGTAGGAGCTCCTCCCGGTAAGTAAGCATATCCCGCTGCACCATTTGAAATTGTTCGCACTACCCAAACGTTCAGGTACCGGTTGCGTGGCCATGCGTTTAACTTGGAACCGTCATCCCCTATATATGTCTCCATACTTGCAATACGATCGATTCCGTTAGTACAGTTTCCATTTGGATCTAAATTCGCTAAACGAAATTCAATCTCTGCATCGTCTGCAATACCCACAAACTGAGAAACGATGGATGAAGTATCGGCATTCAATTTGCGAAAGTCTTCATTCAGAATGCGCATCTGATCCAGAATCTGCGCATCCGAAATATTTTCAGTTCCATAATCGTGAATGACGTGGAACACCACCGGAATGATGTACGTTGGCGGAGATTGTACCGACACGCTATTGCGTTCGTTACGACCGTAGTTATTCGCAAAATCTTGCTGGTCGCGCAAAATCTCCTGCGCTTCACGTGCTTCCCAATCAGCCTTTAATTGAGGATTTTCAGCGAACGCCTTTGCTTGTTGTTGATCAGTACCACACTGGAAATATCCGTGATCTTGATGTTGTGCGTATCCGGAAACCACTGTAAATAATGCGGCTGCCCAGACAAACAGAGATGTAATTTTCCGTTTCATGTTTCGGATTTTATTGATGTGCTTGTTGTTTACTTTTTAATTCCGAAGTCCTTCAACGAGAAGACAACTTCCTCCCCAACCTGCTTCGGATCTTCTAAGATAAGGTGTACTTTGTGCGAAATCAAGTCCGTCGACAATAATTGTCCTTCACGATGCAGATTTTGGAAATACTCCAACCTGCTGAAATTTTCTTCGGTTGAAGCTCGAATGTGCTGCTGCATGGGCGTATCCACTACTCCGGGAGCAACAGAAAAAGCGTAAATCTGGTGTTGATTCAACACATTTAATTCCTCGCGGACACATCTCGTAAACATATCCAAACCTGCTTTAGTCGCACAATAAACACTCCAGGCATCGATTGGATTTTTACCCGCACCTGAACTAATGTTAAGAATGATTTGTTGACGGTCGTCTTTTCTACCGAAAGCACTCAGAAAGTAATTAGTGAGTTGAATCACAGCCGTGAGATTCAACTGAATGCTGTCATCAATATCATCATCAGACAACGATCCGACACGTTGAATTGCTCCAATCCTGCCGGCATTGTTGATTAAGACTATTTTACTGAAACTTGAATCGGCTTCAAAAAGAATTGTCTTCGTTGCTTCGAAGTCACTTAGGTCAGCTGTTACGGGAATATAGCGCGGATGGTTGATTGTATGTCGTCTGCCAATACCAACTACCTCATACGCATCGGTCAATAACAACTTCTCTGCAATCGCTAAGCCAATGCCGCTTGAAGTACCGGTAATAAAAACTTTGGTTCGCATTATTTCAAATTTCCACAACACAGTACGATTTTACAATACTGATATGGACACATAAATTAGTTAAGAAAAACCCCTTCTTGGTGAGCAACAAATAGGGTCACGAAACGGTCTGAAAAGCACAAAAATATCTTTACCGGTGTAGCGGTTGAATATTGAATTTACTTTAATGCGTCCTGCAAATCAGACAACAAATCTTCAATATTCTCAATCCCCACGCTTAAACGCAACAAATTATCCACTACACCAACGCGCTCACGCTCTTCTTTAGGAATTGAAGCATGTGTCATGGTAGCAGGGTGATTGATTAACGATTCTACGCCACCCAACGATTCCGCCAAGGAGAATACTTTAAATGACGATGCAATTCTAAACGTTTCTTTTAAATCGGCTCCTTTCAATACAATAGAGATCATTCCACCGAAATCTTTCATTTGTTTTTTGGCAATATGATGATTCGGATGAGTTTCGAATCCGGGCCAATACACTTTTTCGATGCGGGGATGA
>JAJTEY010000088.1 GCA_021299855.1 Bacteroidota bacterium
ACTGCTCCCATGAGTGTTGCCGTGTAATCACTACCTCCACGCTTCAAATTATCAATTTCCCCGAAACGATTACGACAGATATATCCCTGGGTAATGAATAATTTATTATCGGAATAATTTGAAAGTATATTTTTAAGATGCGTTTCAATATAATTCAAATCCGGTTCTCCGTTTTCATCGGTGCGCATAAAATCCAGCGCCGGCAACAACACCGAATCAATTCCGCATTCGCTCAAATGAAAATGTACTAAAGCCGTACTCAAAAGCTCGCCCTGCGCAAGAATAGCACGCTCTTCGTTTACCGTAAATAAATCAATCGTAAAGCTGCGGATATACGCGAAATGTTCGTTCACCAACTCCTTACCTTTCTGTTTCCACTCCGGCTTATCGTATAATTCATCTACCACCTTACGGTATTTCTGCTCCAAATCATTGATGAGTGTATTGACAGTGTCGTGCTTTTTGGCAAACAGGTGTTCTGAAATTTCCATCAACTTATTGGTTGTGCCGGACATCGCCGAAAGCACAACAATTTTAGGTGTGTCGTTAACAATCAGTTGTTTCAGCGCTTTCATGCGCTCTACGGAACCCACAGAGGTTCCGCCAAATTTCAACACGTACATAAGCGGTATCTTCAAGATTCGAGGCGCGAAGTTGGTTAATTCGTGGATGCTCTGCAACATCTTGATTCATAATTCGTTCATGATTATGGGGAAGATATGAACCACGATAAAACGTTATTTACCGAGGTGCTTAACCAACAACACGAATTAAAATTCAGTAACCACTGAATTTCAGCTTTTTACACTAGTTAATTACTTAACCATGCATCTTTGGACCGGTTAAATAATGTGCAAAATCCTGTTAATAGCTTAGTTGGAATCGCACCTTTTACCGCTTGCTAATACGTATTTTTGAATCCGTTATGTACTCCTTGTTTACTAAAGAAATACGAAGCTTTCTGAGCTCGCTGATCGGCTACATCGTCATCATCGTGTTCTTATTGGCCATCAGTTTATTTATGTGGATCATCAAAGGTGATTCCAACGTACTGGACATGGGCTATGCGAATATCGACACGCTTTTTGCCATCGCGCCATGGGTATTTTTATTCCTCATTCCGGCCATTACCATGCGTTCATTCGCCGATGAAAAAAAATCGGGAACCATAGAATTATTGTTAACGCGACCGTTGACCGATCTTCAAATTATTCTTGCGAAATATCTGGCAGGACTTGTACTCGTATTATTCTCTCTCATCCCGACACTGGTATATTTCTATTCGGTATACAAACTCGGTGCTCCCGAAGGGAATATCGATACCGGCGGAACTTGGGGATCGTATATTGGATTATTGTTTCTCGGATCATCTTTCGTTTCCATCGGGTTGTTTGCATCTGCTCTTACCGACAATCAAATTGTATCGTTCATTTTGGCATTGGCTATGTCATTCTTCTGCTATATCGGATTTGAGCAAATCAGTTCACTGGAATTTATTGGTACTGCAGATACATTGATTGCAAATCTGGGCATTAATGCACACTACAACTCATTAAGTCGAGGTGTAATTGATTCCAGAGATGTGATCTACTTCCTGAGTTTTAATACGCTGTTTGTAATGTGCACGCGTCTTGTTTTACAAAGCAGAAAGTGGGAGAAAAAATGAGCGATCAACGAATTGATAATAAACGTGCAGATATTCTGCAGCTGTTCATGACATTCGGAGTGATTGTTTTAATCTCCGTATTGTCGCAATACCTGTTTGTACGTCTAGACTTAACGGCCGAGAAGCGTTATACACTATCGGAAAGCACCAAAACCATGCTGGAAGAGTTGGATGATATCGTGTATTTCAAAGTTTACCTGGAAGGCGATTTTCCGCAGGGAGCAGGTGGTTTCAAACGATTGCAGGAAGAAGCCAAAATTATTCTCGATGAATTCCGCGTATATGCAGGAGATAACATTCAGTACGAATTCATCAATCCTTCCGAGAATCCGATAAAAAAAGATCGTGATGCATTTCATCGTCAGCTGATCGAAAAAGGTGTAAGACAGTTCAACCTGGAAGTTCCCGCAGAAGACGGTGGCGGCATGAGTACCATGCAGATTTTCCCGGGCGTATTAGCAACGTATCGTGGAAAAGAAGTTGCGCTGGAACTATTGAGTACGCGTTCCGGAACAACGCCCGAGCAACAATTGAACAATTCGGTAAGCGGCTTGGAATATGAAATTACCAATGCCATTCGTAAGCTGAAGATTGTGATGAAACCGAAAATCGGAATTGTGCAGGGACATTACGAATTGGATTCTTTGTACCTGAATCAGTTTACAAAAGCATTGCGCGAATACTATGATGTAGAGTATGTAGATCTGAAAGGCAATTTAAATGCGTTTCGCGATACGGTTCAGAATGCGGAACAAATTCGTAATAAATATACGGCCCTTGTTATTGCACGTCCCGATACCATGTATTCACAACAAGATTTGTTTGTGTTAGATCAGTACGTGATGTATGGCGGGAAAGTGATGTGGATGGTGGATCCTGTGTATATCAATCAAGATACGATGGCGTTGACCGGACAAACCATGGGCATGCCGAATCAGTTGGGAATTGAAGAATTGTTATTTCGTTACGGTGCACGTTTAAATACAACGCTTGTGCAAGATTTGTATTGCAGTCCGATTGGCATTAACGTGGCACCTCCGGGCGCTCCAGCACAAGTAGAACGTCGTCCGTGGTTGTTTTATCCCACTATTTTGCCGGAAGAAAAACATCCAATCGTAAAAAATCTGGATGCGATTCGTTTTACCTATCTCAGCACGATCGACACGGTGGAAACATCTGCGAATGTGAAGAAAACTATTCTGATGACGACCTCCGGAAGTTCACGTGCCGTAACGACTCCTACACGCATCACATTGGCATTAACTCGCATTCAACCGGACCGCAGACAATTTAATAAACCGCGTCAGCCTGTTGCGGTGTTGCTGGAAGGACAATTTGATTCGTATTGGAAAAACAAATATTTACCGGACGAATTCAAACAAAATAAACTCATCGGATTCAAGGACAAAAGTCCTGCAACACAAATGATCGTCATTAGCGATGGAGAAGTTGCAGCAAACGATATTCGTCAGGGACAACCGATGGTATTAGGATACGATCGCTATTCGGGATACACCTATGCCAACAAGCCGTTCTTGCTCAACTGTGTCAACTATTTGTGCGGTGATAAAGAGTTACTCGCTATTCGTTCGCGCGAAGTGATGTTGCGCTTATTGGATAAGAATAAGATTAAAGAACGTCGCATGCGTTGGCAACTCGTGAACACATTGGCTCCTGTGGCATTTATCCTCGCGTTCGGATTTTTGTTCCACTTTGTTCGCAAAAACAAGTACGGCACTTCCGGCAAATGGGATGTGTTGTTGCCTGCTGCAGGTCTTTTAATTTATCTGGTGGCTACATTTCAGTTGCAAATTAAAACAACGTGGATCACTGCAGCATTGATTGCGGTTTATGTTGCGGCTGTGGCATACAGTTATCGGTTCCGGACGAGACATCTCAAGAAAATGTAACCGAATATGTAGTGATCGGCTACGCTTGTAAAACGCATGTTGTACGAACGGAAATAGTGTTGGTAGTTAGCATTAAGATTATGAAAAGAAATTCCATTCTGTTAGTTATTCTTGTTCTTTTAAGCGGATTAACCATTTGGTTAGTAACACGCGATACGAAGAACACCATTTCCCGCGAGTTGCGCGATTTCGCTATTGCCGACACGGGTTCCATCACCAAAATATTTCTGGCCGATAAAGCCATGAAACAAACTACACTCACGAAACAATCGGACGGTTCGTGGATGGTGAACGGAAAATATACTGCACGTCCCGATGCGGTGAAGATCCTTTTAAAGACCATGCACGATATATCCGTGAAAGAGCCTGTAGGCTTGAAATTGAAACCCACGGTAATCAAGCAGTTAGCAACCGGTGGCACAAAAGTGGAAGTGTACGCCGGTGATAAGCTGATCAAATTATATTACGTGGGCAGCGAAACACAGGATATGACAGGCACGTATATGCTGTTAGCAGATGAGAAAACCGGAGAGAATTCTTCGGAACCATTTGTGATGGAGATCAAAGGTTTTAACGGTTATCTCACAACGCGTTATTTCACGGCAGAAGAAGAATGGCGCGATCGTACGGTGTTCGGTTATTATGCACCGGATATTCGCAGCATTAAAGTCACGCAAGCGGGCGCTCCCGAACAATCGTTTGTAGTAACGCAAAGTGCGGGCAGCAAGTCGTTTGGTTTACAAAGCATCACCGGACAGCCTTTGCCTTTCGATACCATTGCGGTGAAGCAATACATTTCGTATTACAACCGCATCGGATTCGAAAACTTTATCAGCGTTATCGAACAGCCCCGCAAAGATTCTATCATTCGCAGCCATCGATCCCGATCGTATGTTTGCACTCATCAACGAGGGCAAGGATTTCGTGGTGGTGCAGTACTTCGTTTTCGGAAAATTGCTGCAAACACCGGCCTATTTCCGCCGTCCTGATTCGGACGTTCCTCAAGTAAAAAAGTAGTTCATCAGCAGGTTGCTGTTGAAAAGTCGCGTGAAAAACCGGACAAATACGTCCTGCGCTCCCGTTCAAAAAAGTATTTTTGTGAGTACTCAGAAATTCATTTGATCCTATGAAGTTTATTGTATCCAGCTCATCGCTTTTGAAGCAGTTGCAAATGTTAAACGGTGTGTTGAATTCCAGCAACACCTTGCCTATTTTGGATAATTTCCTGTTCGAAGTAGAGAATCATCGTTTAACTATTTCCGTTTCGGACCTGGAAACCACCATGACCACGCAGTTGGCGGTAGAATCGAAAGATTCCGGTAACGTGGCGGTTCCTGCAAAACTTTTAATCGATACGCTCAAAACCTTCCCGGATCAGCCATTAACGTTCTCGGTAGACAAGAAGCGTTTAGCGATTGAAATTTCTAGCGATCAGGGAAAATATAAAATCACCGGACAAAATGGTGATGAATTCCCGAAAGCGCCACAAGTTGAGAATAGCCAGTCTATTGATATTGAAGCAGCCGTTTTATCACGTGCTATTTCTAAAACATTGTTTGCTGCGGGTAACGACGAATTACGTCCTGTGATGTCAGGGGTTTTCGTGCAGTTTTCACCGGAAAATACAACGTTTGTAGCAACGGATGCACACAAGCTGGTGCGTTACCGTCGCAGTGATATCA
>JAJTEY010000025.1 GCA_021299855.1 Bacteroidota bacterium
AGAGGAAACGGTGAAACAAAAAATTAAAGCGGAAACTGAAGCGGGAAAGTTACTATATAGTCATACGTACACCATCGGAAAAGATACTGTAACACCGAATGATATTGATCGCATCTTAATTGAAGAAAAAGATACTACAAAGCGTTTGGCGGCTTGGGAATCGAGCAAAGAAGGCGGAAAGAAATTACATCAGCCCTTAGAGAATTTGCGCTTGCTGCGTAACAAAACAGTTCAGGGACTAAATTATCCGGATTACTTCAGTTACCAGGTAGCTGATTATGGCATGAGTGCTGATGAGATGATGAAAGTGTTGCGCCAGATCAATACAGAAATTTATCCGTTGTATCGTGAGTTGCACACGTGGACACGTTACGAATTGGCGCGTCAGTACGAGTCGCCCACAGTTCCTGATTATTTGCCGGCACACTGGTTGCCGAATCGTTGGGGCCAGGATTGGAGTGACATCGTAAAAGTGGAAGGATTTGATTTGGATGGTATTATTAAGCAGAAGAATTATGATAGCATGTGGGTGGTGCAACAGGCGGAACGTTTTTATGTGAGCATGGGGTTCCCTGAAATGCCGAAATCGTTTTACTCGAAATCGGATTTATTTCCGCTGCCTAAAAACGCTGTTTACAAAAAGAATACACATGCTTCTGCATGGCATATGGATCTGGATCAGGACGTACGTTCGTTAATGAGCGTTGAGCCGAATGCGCGCTGGTACGAAACTACACATCACGAATTAGGCCATATTTACTACTATCTGGCATACAGTCAACCTAACGTGCCATACGTTTTGCGTGAAGGTGCTAACCGCGCTTATCATGAAGCGTTGGGCACAATGTTCGGAATGGCAGCTATGCAAAAGCCGTTCTTAGTGGGCCTAGGCCTGATTGATGCTTCAACGAAAACAGATTCTATTCAAACTTTGTTGCAGGAAGCATTGCGTTATGTTGTTGCGCTGAACTGGCAGGCAGGTACCATGAGTGAATTTGAATACGAATTGTACAACAAGAACTTACCGGCTGATCAGTTCAATAAGCGTTGGTGGGAAATTGTGCAACGCGAACAAGGAATTGTTCCTCCGTATTTGCGCGGAGAAAATTACTGTGATGCTGCAACAAAAACACATATTATCGATGATCCGGCACAGTACTATGATTACGCGTTATCTACAGTGTTAATGTTCCAGTTCCACGATTACATTGCCAAGAATATTCTGAAACAAGATCCTCGCGCAACCAATTATTACGGCAATAAAGGAATCGGGCAGTTTATAGGCGGCATCATGCAGTCGGGTGGTGTAGGAGACTGGCGAACCTTGTTGAAAGAAAAAACCGGTTCTGACTTAACGGCAAAACCAATGTTGGATTATTTCTCTCCATTGATGTCTTGGTTGCAAGAACAGAACAAAGGAAGAAAGTATACGCTTCCTGAAACACGAAGCAATTAAGCACAAGGATACATTGAACTAAAAGGTCTCCAAGTGTTGGGGACTTTTAGTTTTTAATTAGTCGTGTGCGTGAAATTCCGGATGATGAGAAGCATTCAACAATATAGCATCCCGGTTTCAGTTGACTGATATTGATTGTACTCGTTGGATAAAGTTGCGTTGTGCTGAATACTTGTCTTCCGTGAATGTCATAGATATTCAAGCGCTCAATTGAAGTAGTAGATTGTATAGTAAATGTTTGCTGGGCCGGATTCGGAAATAACAAAACATTTGCTGTTTCGATGTTAGGAATGCCGCTGGTGCAAACGGAAGAAGGTATATTACCTGTAGCTGCAATCCGAGTACCAAAGAAATTTGCAATGTTCTGTGAACGCAACGTAAAGTTGTCGATAGAGTGCCCGTTATCTGTGCAATCGTTGAGGTATTGATAATTGTTAACGATATCGGCCTGATATACGGGAGCATTATTTCCAAGTGAAACAAAATGTTGACGTAAACCTTCACCTCCGTATGCGCGTGGATAAAAGAAATACGATTGACATAAATTGGTTTGCGCGTAACATTCCCAACTGATGCGACCTAATAATGTTCCGTAATTGTAATTCACTACCACATCCGATCCTTGGTGATACATATAAATGGCCGGAGTATCATTAACCTGATTAAGAATAGACAAATCCATAATACCGCCATATATGGATGCCACAGCATTCACCTTTGCATCGTAAACTCCTGTATGCAACGTACCGTCGATGCTTCCCAAATCAGGGCGCGATAAATTATTCGGCGTTGGAATACACCCGTAGGTATTCATATCCGGATCGGGATTTGGTGCGTTGCTGATGGCGAAACATGAAGCATGTTTTTCAGAAGCCTGATCCGTGTAGGCTGCCGCTAATGCAATAAAAGCTCCTGCACTTTCACCAATCAGATACACATTGTTAATGTCTGTAGAATCTGTTTGGTAACGACTTTTCATATAACGAACTGCGCCTTTTGCATCTTGCATGGCGCGGTAGTTGGCGCGATAGACCTCGGCGCTGTCGCAAATGTATCCGCATGGTGTGGAAATAGAAGTATTACACAACGCATACATCGTGTAATTAGAAGTTTTGTGTGTGCCTAAACGATAGTTAATATTGGCAATAACAAAACCTCGCTTCACTAGTTCGCGCGATAACAAAGTAGGATAAGGATCATTTTTACTTCCCGCAATCCACGCACCTCCATGAATAACAATAGCTATCGGGCGATTGCAGTTTTGATCTCCTTTTGGCTTGTAAATGTCCAGTGTTAACGATTGCGTATTGCCCGCATAATCTACAGCAGTGCCATACACTATATTAAGGGTGCTGTCGTAAGCAAATTGTGATGACGTATACGGTGTTTGAGCAACAATATAATTTGCCGCCGAAAAAAATACGCTAAAAAAAACTACGTGTAGGAATTTCATCATTGAGGATTAAGTACCTCAAATTATGAAACGATTTCCAACTTCGCGAATTTTAATAACAATTGTTTTTGTCCACCCTGATCGAAATGCACGGTAGCCTTGGTGTTCGGGAAGTTACCTTCCAATTGCAACACTTGTCCCGTTCCGAAACGCTCATGCTTAACAGTTTGTCCTACTTGCAAATTACGCAGGTGCGAATTGTCGATAGGTGTTGGTGCAGTAGACGCTGTACTTGCTTTAACCAATTTTTTAGGTGGTGTGCTCGTTGGTTGTTTTGCAGTTGCCGCAGGTTTACGAATCCCGAAGCTAGGCTCTCCAAACATATCAGCTTCTCCACGCGCGGCACTATTGCCATAGTCAATATATTTCAAATCGATTTCTTCGATGAAACGACTTGGCTCGCAACTCGTTAGTGTACCCCATTTGTAACGTGTTGATGCGTATGAAATTGTCGCACGTTTTTCAGCACGAGTCAGTGCTACATAAAATAAGCGACGCTCTTCTTCCAGATCTGCTCTAGAGTTTAAAGAAAGCGGAGAAGGAAATAAATTTTCCTCCAGGCCAACTATAAACACATACGGAAATTCCAATCCTTTTGCAGCATGAATCGTCATCATCGAGACCTTATTCAGGTCTTCTTCGGTTTGCTTGGAATCCGCATCCGTAAGTAACGCGATATCTTGCATAAATTGATCCAGTGTTCGCAATGGAGCCTCTATGCCTATTGTTTCTTCCAATACTTCCGATTTCTTTTCAGCCTCGAGGCGTTGCAACTCAGGATCATTTTCAATCAATTCTATCGGAGGTGTATTTTCTGAATCGGAAAACTCTTTCAAACCATTCAGCAATTCCTGTACGTTTTCATATCGACTCACACCTTCCGGAGTTTTGTCCGTATACAACTCGCGCAATAAGCCGCTTGCAGAAGCAATGTGATTGCCCACATCGTAAGCGTTTTGCCCGGGCACCATCACGGCAAAACTTTTTATCATGGTAACAAAATCTTGTATTTTGTTAACTGTCCCGCTATTTACAGGTAGCGCAAATTCCGCAATGTTCTCACAAACTGTCCACAAGCTTACATCGTTGTCGCGTGCAGCAATTGTGATACGATCAATTGTCGTGTCACCAATGCCGCGTGCCGGATAATTAATGATTCTGCGAAAGGCTTCTTCATCATGATGATTTAACGTAAGCCGGTAATACGCCAACAAATCTTTAACTTCTTTACGTTGATAGAAGGATAAACCTCCATAAATACGATAAGGAATATTCAGTTTTCGTAACGCTTCTTCCATTGCACGGCTTTGTGCATTGGTACGATAAAGAATTGCGAAATCTTTGTTATGCGCATGATGATGCATTTTTGTGTCGAAAATACTTCGCGCTACAATTTGCCCTTCCTCATTGTCGGAATGAGCTTTCATTAAAATAATCTTGTCGCCCTCATCGTTGCTGGTCCACACATTCTTTTCCAGCTGATCGCGATTGTTTTTAATGATGACATTAGCGGCTTGGACGATATTGTTGGTGCTGCGGTAGTTTTGTTCCAGTTTGAATGTTTTCATTTCCGGATAATCGCGCTCGAAGTTTAAAATATTCTGAATGTTCGCACCGCGAAATGCGTATATCGACTGCGCATCATCACCCACCACACAAATGTTCTGGAACTTTGCTGCCAGCTGTTTTACAATAACGTATTGTGAAAAGTTTGTATCCTGATACTCATCCACCATGATGTATCTGAACTTATCCTGATACTTATTTAAAACGTCAGGATAATCGCGCAGCAGAATATTGGTATTAAAAAGCAAATCATCAAAATCCATGGCGCCCGCACGAAAGCAGCGCTTGTGGTATAGATCATAAATTAAACCGATTTTAGGCTTGCCACTCATGCGGTCTTCTTCAATGATCTGTCCGTTCTGGATATAGGCCTGTGCTGAAATTAAGTTATTTTTTGCTGCCGAAATTCTACCCAATACTAATCCCGGTTTATAAATCTTTTCGTCCAGACCTTGCTCTTTTAAGATAGTCTTGATTACGCTTTTCGAATCGTCTGTATCGTAGATCGTGAAGTTTGGAGGATATCCCAAACGTTCTGCTTCAGCTCTCAAAATACGTGCAAACACCGAGTGGAAAGTACCCATCCATAGATTGCGCGCTTCGCTTTTGGAAACAATCCGGCCGATACGCTCTTTCATTTCGCGCGCCGCCTTATTCGTGAATGTTAACGCCAGTATATTAAATGGATCAGCACCCTGCCGCTGTACGTCGTTAAGTTCGTCCAGATAATTTTTGTTCACAGCGAATCAAATTGAGAAACAAAAATACGGTTACGACAGACTATAATCGGAGGATTCGATTTTAATTTCTGAACAATGCTGTTGTAATCGAATTCTCAAATTCTACGCTATTGTTGAATCGTAGAAGAGACCTTTGGCTGTGTTGATAAATTATTTTTTCTCCGGTTTTAAAAAATGAAGTCGAACTTCATGGATTTCGATTCCCATAACAGGCTTACCGATATATCGTAACCCAATGCTATCTTTTAATGCGGGAATTGGAAGTTCAGCATAAATGATGGACCTGATTTTAGTTTTCGGAACAGTGTCCGGTTCAAGAAGAAAATACTCCTTCCAATAAACTAGATCTTTATTGTTCCAATATTCCAAAGCATACGATTTGTCTGAATAGTTCGAGTGTTGGGTAAATACGTGTTCGATTGCTAAACGTAAAGGTTCTGCAGTTACACAACTATCACATGTCAGTGCATCGGACACTTTAAAGCGAAAAACTTTTGGTTGATTTTCTCTGCAATGCATATTGCCATTTAAAAAGATCGTGTCGTTGCGATACAGTAATACACTTTCTAAAAGCTCAGATGAGTCAATTGGTTTTGTCGGCATTTGGGTGGACGAATACAATCCGATAAATTCTCTTCCGGTTTGCATAAAAAGGTGGCGGTATTTCTGCCAGGTCATGTTGTCGTATGGAAGTATAGACATGGCGTACTGCTTACTCTGCACCAAATTGATCATTACAAATGCAATAATTAAGGTGACAAAAGAATATTTGATCAATCGTGCACTATTCATAATACGCACAATTCCGTATGCAAGCGGTATTGCCAGTACGGCGTAATGATCGACATACGGGCGCTGTCCCAAGGATCCACCGTAAGTCCACATGCACCAACTAGAAATTGTATAAACTAATGTTAGTATATAAATCGCAAAAAACACTCTCTGATGACTGGGTTTGATAAGAAGAATTCCTGCCAGAGCAAAAAGCATCATAGGTGTATATATCAACCAACCTTTTCTCCAGCTGAGTATATTGTTGAAAATTTCCGGGTTCGTAAAATCGAAATATTCGCCAATATATCCGTCATACCACCAGTGTCCAACCTGCTGATAAAAAGCAAGTGATTGCAGCGATATTCCTGCGAGTATCGGCAGTGCAAAACCCAATATGCGATTAGAAAATAAAAGTGAGCGTATTGTGCTGAGGTAATGATTTAATGAAGGTGCGAGTGCCGGAGTAATCAAAATAATCAGCACATTGAATGGACGTATGAGAAACAGCAGTGCAAATGAAAGTCCGCACAGTAGTACAGTTGAGAATTTTACTGACGGCGAATTGAAAATCACAGCACAACTATAAACGAATGTGGCTATCATCGCGAAAGAATACACATGCGACATGCCCGGTTCCAGAAAAATGTAAGCGTATAGATTAGTGCCGAAAAGAACCAGTATACTTGTTAGTAAGGCAATGTTGTATGAGAAATTATAGAGTAGTAGCAATCGGTGTAAAAAGTAAATTCCTATTAAACCAAACACGAATGCGTTAATACTGACACTTAAATAATTATAGTTCGAATAACCACGGACGGCGCTACCGGTAAAGGAGTTTAGCGTTTCTGCAATTGCGAACGCCGGTAAATTACATAGTGCAGTGCCTATGTAATACTTGTTGATTTTATTGCCATTCTCTATGGTGTTAACGCCAAATCGGTTGAGATCAGCGTCAAAGTATGTTTCTTCTGTCCATGCGAATACTTTGTCCTTACCGTTGTTTAAAAATAACGATGGCAGATACGCATAGTAACCGGTTCCGTCGCTCTGTATTGCGGCTTTATAGTTTTGGTCGACAATTCTTAAATCATAAATTTTTAATAATCCGTATACTGCAATCAACACCCACAAGGTTAGCTTGTGATTGAGTAGTTCGCGAATTCGGACTGCAAAATTTAAGATGGCCTTCATTTATTCTTCAAATTCTTTCCGATCAGGATCAATTAAGGCTGCAGCTTCTTCAAACTGAGGTTCTATTGCAACGTTTCCCTTTGCATCCATATAACCGTATAATTTACCTTGTTTAAAAGCAGCATAACCATTGATCATGGGGTGCAAATCGTCGTATTGAGCTGAAATAATTTCCTTGCCCAAAGAATCGACCATCCCGATTTTTCTATTCGTGAAAACAGTGCTGTACCCACGGAAATAAATTCCTATACTATCATATTGAATTGGAATGATCAATTTCCCCTGTGCATTTATAACTCCGTACTTGTCTTCTTTACTTACGTCTGTACGGCCTTTAATAAAGTATAGCGGTGTGGCAGATTGAACAGGAAAAATTTCGCGCCCTGTTGTATCGAAACAACCTGTTAGCAAATCTTTTTCAACGGTAAAAAAACCGGGTTGTAAATAAAATATTTCATCAAAAGTCTCTGCCAACACGGTTTTACCGTCTTTACGGATAACGCCTACCTTTCCATCTTCTAAAGCAACCTGATAGAATCCGCGGCCGAGGTAATAAATAAATTCGTACTTCGTCGGAATTACAAATTGTCCCGAGGTGTTGATTACTCCGTAATTACCGTTTTCGGAAACAATGGCTAATCGCGTTTCTGAATCAAAATCATCGGCAGCGTCAAACTTCACAGGGATTGTTCTTTCACCTTTATCGTTCAGAAATCCATACAATCCGGAATTGGATCTGCAACGTGCGAGTCCTGCGTGAAATTGGTACAATCCCGCACCTTCTCCTAAGTTCGATTGCAGCATTTCACCTTTCGTATTTATGATTGCCGTTTTGCCATTATCACTAACAATAGCTTTTCCTTCATTAAATGCTGTTGCGTATTCCCATTGTGCCGGAATCACAATTTTCCCGCTCTTATCGGCATATCCGTATTTGTTATTAATACGCACGCGAAAAAAGTTTTCTCCCCATACAGGTTGTTCACCAAATTGAGGCGTTGCGATTATTTTGCCAATAGTATCTGCTATGCCATATAATCCTTGATAAAACAAAGGCGAGTTCTCCGGAAGTGTGTCCGCGTTGATATTCTTATCGCGAACAAACGGGTAATAATAACCATGAGCAGCATCGTCAAATATTTCATCGTACTGAGGTGGTATAATTATTTTCCCCGCGCGATTAATTAAACCGGCTTTGCCGCTGGCGCCGCCACTTACCATGGACATCAAGTAGTTTAACTGATCTGTTGTGTCGTACTGAGTGACAATGGCATAGGGACCGTTAAATTCTTGCAGATCTTGCAGCACCGGTTCGCACATCAATGTCCCCTCTTCATTTACAATACCTAATCCTTGTCCTTTTTCTACAACACATAATTCATCCGTGTAATAGTAAACACGATCGAAAGTTGGAGCGATCAAAACCTTACCTGTGCCATTCGCTATAAATCCGAATTTATTTTCTTGTTGAACGATGCAACACGCAGCACTGAACGGAATAATAGAGTCGTATTGGAATGGAGTAATCTCATCCCCATGTTTATCAATCATTCCATACTTGTCTTTTGAGCAAACTACTGCGGATCCGCGAATAAAAGCCATGGCATCATCATACTTGGCTTCAATGACCATCGTGCCGTTTTCATCAATGTATCCGTATTTGCCATTAAGCTTTACGGGAGCGCGCAATTTGCCGGCTTGATCGGAACACGAAGCAAGTAGCACAATGGCAGCTAGAAGAATGGTTAAACTATTTCGCATTTTTTTGTGGTGGTGCTTTCCAAAAAGTGAGTTTAAAATCATCAGCATATACATCACCTGGTCCGTGATGAATAACGAGCATAACAGCTTCGCCTAAATCTGTTTTCGGTTTCGGAATTTTTCGTGCAATTTTCACGGTGTGCCATTGATGTAGTCCTTCGCAATGCCATAACAATGGTTCCGCCTGCCAGTCGATAACGATCGCATTGTCTTTAAAAGCCAATGCCAAATACGCATCTGATCTCTCAGTTGTGAGGTACACTTTAGCTTCTGCAGTTACCCAGTAATTTCCTTCTAGTGTTGAATCATTTGTTCCCTCATAAAACCAAGCCCAGAGATTGGCTGTAGCTTTTGTGGAATCATCGATATGTGCGCTGAAATTTCCTGAAGTACGGGGCAAATTTTTCTCAACACTGAACCAGGTGTGATAACGAGTGGAAGAGTCTTCTTCGAAAGTGCGTGTATATTCATTTAATTTAACAGCACCTTCAGGAAGTGATCTGAATTTTTCTGCGTCGGGTGGATAAATGCCGTGATAAATCCGGTGCGTTTTCAAAAATATCTTTTCGTATTTCGCCTTTGTCATCTGCTCGTAAGGTAAAATGCCGACATGGAATTGATATGTTTGAACCAAATTGAGAAACACTAGAAACGCCAATATGATCGCGGTAGGAACGAAAACTAGTTTCCACCGAGTTGTAAACCGAACCATGCCGGCAAGCCCAATTGCTATTGCTCCGTAATGATCAACCAAAGGCCGACTTCCGAAGCTGCCGCCATAGGTCCAGGAGCCCCAGCTCGACGCGACATAAACCAATGTTCCAATGAACGTAATCGCGGTTACGGTTCTTAATTTAAATCGGGAAGAGATGAATCCAATTAACGCAACTAGCATCACAGGTGTGTAAATCCACCATCCTTTGCGCCAACTAACTAAAAAATCGATGAGGTGAGGATCTTTAAAATCAAATGTTTCTCCTATGTATCCGTCCGTAATCCAAGCGTCTACCATCAAGTGCCACATGTAGCTTTGAAGCAACAATGGCAAACATCCCATAATTACGGCAGTTGCCAGAACTTTTGGTTTCTTGAGGAAATGCAAAATTGAAAAAATTAAACCCGAGCTCGTTTCAACAAGGGCAGGTATAAAAAGTACAATAAGTGCATTTACCGGTCGAATCAATACGATCATTCCCAATAGCAGTGCGGCAATAATGAAGTCCTTGTTAGTCTTGGTGTTTAATGCACGTTGTGCTCTATAAAGAAACATAGAGATGAATGCAAAGGAATACACATGAGACATCGCCGGTTCGTTAAGCGTGTAGTGGTATAGATTGGTGCCGAGAAAAAGTAATAGCAAGGTCAATGCAACATGATGATCACGAAAGCCCATGTTCTTGAGCAATTGCCGCAACCGAACGAGTCCAAGTAGTACCCAAAATATGGCTGCAATTGCAACGGAACATTGGAAAGGAAATGAGTAACCATCAACCGGATAATCGAACAAATTCGCAACCCACAGGGCTCCGGTAAAAAACGCCAATTGCGCAACGGCAGTGCCAACAAAATATTTATTGATTGGCTTACCCTCTGCGGTGCGATTCATGAAGAAATAATCGCGCGCGCTTTCGCTATCGGGACGTTTTTTGTTATTCGGTCGGGTAAATTCAAACTGAAGATCGTCGTATATAAAATAGGCAGGCAAGTAGGCGTAGTAGCCGGCCCCATCACTGAGTATTACGGATTTTTTGCCGTCTTCATCCAAACGAACATACAGCAAATTCCATAGCATAATAGCACTTAGCAACCATAACGTAATGAACGACCATCTAATGGATACGGATTGAATGCCACTGCTTGTAAGCTGAATCACCTCACGAAAATGTAATCGTTTAAATTTAGTAATGACCCACGCGCCCAACGGAGCCATGCAAATGGCAACCGGCACAGCGGCTAATAATGCGTAATATACTTCTTGCTCGATATCTTGTATTACAAAAGCGTGCCACAGAAATCCGAATACGGTTAATACACTCATTAGTATAACTGATGTAGGCGTGGCTACTTTCTCGTCGATATTGAAATACATAATGAGAAAACAGAAAGTGAATATGTCAATTCCGTTACCCAACACGGAAGTAATAATTCCGCCCACCATACCTGCAAGAATCAGTACGATATAATCGAGCTTCTGTTTTAATTCAATTTCTGCTCTGACGGTTTTGTTCCCATTTTTGTTGATCCACCAGAGCGCTGCACCGAAACTGAGCCAAAGCGAAACAAAGAATAATTTGGTAGTCTTAGGAGGTAGTTCAGGAGCTACAAAATACGTCCCCAGCAGAAATCCGATAATACCTGTTAGTACTACCGGAACGATCACTGATCTGCCCAGAATCGGAATGCGTTTGTCAGCGATAAATAATGAAGCAGAAACCATTCCGAAACTTTGACATCCCAATGAAAAATTACGAGCCAGAGAAGGAGCAAGATGTAAAATCAACGTCATTACCGGAAAAGCCACAGCACCGCCACCTTCGCTGCTGGCTCCGGCAATAAAGGACCCGAAAAACATGGTTATGCTGTATACATATCGGGACGCAACTTCGGACCATAAATCCTGACTGAACACAATAATTAGCCAGCATGCAATTACAGCCCCGAAAAAAATAGAATAACGCGGTGGGAGTTGCTTCAGCATTTAATGTACGATTTGTGGTAAATCCAACAACGACTCATCAAGGTCTCCGTAAACTTCATGTGCTGTTTCGTCACAAACATCGAGGCCGAACTGCAATTCCTTGGAATGTGCCAGTGTTACATATTTTTGAAACCAATTGTTCTTTTCTATTTCATCAATGAAATCACAATACTTGTCGGCATTGGTAAAAAAATCGCCCGCCAACAAGTTGTGAAATATCGTATACGCAGCTTCAAACTTATGATACATCAATCGCTCGGGATCACCTACCAGTGCAAAGTTCATGACTTCAGGCTTGTAGAACAATCGTATAAACTTTTCAAGAAGTCGATACGACTTATCCATATGCGTGTAATGGTTTTCCAGCGCGGCTAAACCGGCAGTGGTGGAGGTTTCGAAGAGCTGTTGAATAGCCAGGGATGTGCGCTCTGCACTTTCGAACGCAACGTATATTCCACTCGAAAAAATGGGATCTAAAAACGCAGCAGCATCTCCGATAATTGCAAAGTTGGTGTCGTATCTCTTCGTTAATGAGTACGAATAGTCACCCATTACGATAACATCGTGTGTTCTTTGTCCATTGCCAATAATAGATTGAATTTCAGCCGAACTGCGGATTTCATCTTCGTACAAGTGTGTCTTCCATTCAGCTCCGTAGTGACTGTATTCTGATTTCTTTTGTTTTACATACGAATTATTCAATGTTACACCGATGCTCAATAAATCTTTGCCGACCGGAATCATCCAGCACCAGCCAATTTTCTCACCACCCAAGTACACAATCTTAATTAACCCGTTTTGTAAAGCGCGATCAAAATTATTTCCGCTCCAATGCGAGAAAAGTGCAACGCGGTCTAATCCCGGATAACTTACTTTTTTACCAACCTTCGCTGCCAGAAAAGTGTTCTGTCCTGTAGCGTCAATTAGAAACCTGCTGCGGTGTACTTCGCGCTGTCCGGATGTATTCTCAACAGTTACAACCGCTTTTTCGGGAGATGTCAAGTCAACATCAACTATTTTAAATTCTTCAAATACCGCTGCGCCTTTGCGTTTAGCGTTATCTAAAAGCATTTTATCAAACGTTGAGCGCAACATGTGATAACTCAGCTGGCTCGGATCTTTAAGTGTACTTGCAAAACACCAAGTAGTGCGATGTTCACTGTCGGCACTAACGAAATTGATGCCCGGTTTACGCACTGCTATTTTTTTAATCTGCTCCAACACACCGAGTTTTTCCAGATGTCCGTAGCAAAATGGAATTAACGATTCGCCAACATGATCTCGAGGAAACTTTTCTTTCTCGAAAACTGCCACCTTGTATCCCATTTGCGCCAAATGCGCGGCAGCAGAACTCCCTGCAGGCCCTCCGCCGGCTATAATAACATCATAATTATAATCAGGCATTTTCTTTGTTTATTGAAGTAATTCTTACAATATTATCATCTATTTCTCCAAAGATGGCTTCGAATGTGGTACCACAAGTTTTTTCATGAAGATTCGGACGGTCAATTACTAAATTTTTCCAGCGGGAGAATTGTTTTGGATTTCGCAACATGTCCAGGAACTCGCTGTACCGCTCGTAGTTATTGAAGAAATCGCCGGCCAATAAATAATGAACCAGCGAAAACGCAGTTTCGTATCCCTGATAATTGGATTCGGAAGTTGAACTTAACTCGGCAAGGTTAAAAGATGTGGGGTCGTAGTAAATATTGACAAATTTTTCCACCAAATTGTATGCGCCGTCAATGTGCTTTTTGGCATCCGTCATGGCCTGAAGCCCTTCTGTTGTCCCACTTTTCATCATGACATCAAGCGCGTCGGCAAACATTTTCGAGCTGTTCATCCCGAGATAAACGCCGGAAGCAAATATCGGGTCCAGAAATTTACCCGAATCGCCGAGCATGGCGAAGTTACTGCCGAATGTACGCTCTGCGTAATAAGAGTAGTCTGAAACAGCAATGAGTGGTTGTGCAATATGCGCTTGTTCCAGAATATCCTTCGTTAAAGGGGCTTCTCTGACTTCCTGCAAATACAATTGCATTTGCCAATCGTCTTCGTGCCCTGATTTTTTAAATTTCTCTTTTTGTTCTTTTAAGTATTTTCTGCTGATAATTAAACCAACACTCAGGCGATCTTTTCCTACAGGCTGTATTCCGAACCATCCGCTTTTATGTGGAGGTAAATAACAGATCTGCAATAACCCAACATCAATACCTTGAGTGTACTTTGCACCTTTCCAATGTGTCAGAAAGGCAATGCGATCTAACTCTTGATATGATTTCTTATCTCCGAGTCTACGCGCTAAAAATGTATCCTGGCCTGTAGCATCAATGAAAAACCGTGCTCGGTAGTCATATTCTTGATCTTCGCAGGTCGCTTTCACCGCTACTTCTTCCGGATTATCGAGATTAACTTCTGTTACCTTACTTCCTTCTTGCACTGTAGCTCCTTCTGATTTGGCTTTGTCCAACAACAATTTGTCAAAATCAGCACGAACTACGTGAAAGGATAAGTAGCTTTCGTCTTGAATAATATTTCTGAAACACCAGGTTGAACTCTTCGTTCCATCATGATTGGTGAATCGTGCTCCGGGCTTGCGCACAAAGCGCTTTTTCATATCGTCTAAAACGCCAAGTTCCTGAAACAAGGGAAAGCAAAACGGTAACAAGGATTCCCCTACATGTTGTCTCGGAAAATACTCGCGCTCCAGAACTAAAACATTATAACCTTTGCGCCGAAGATAGATGGCGGATGTTGAACCGGTAGGACCGCCACCTGCAATAATAAAGTCATATACCCTCTTATCTTTCCCCATGATACCAAGTTAGCAGGATCAACGAAGTTTTACAATTGTTAAACAATATTTCCTGCAATAATGTTTCGCATAATGTCGTTAGTTCCGGAATAAGTGCAAGACGCCAGTGAAGCTGCGAGATGTTGCTGTACGCCCGCATATCCCGAAAATCCTGAGCCTCCGAGATTTAGTAGTGCATGCTGTGCGGTTCTGACGTAAGCTTCACTGCACGTTATTTTTGCCTGTGCAGCAGCCGGTGTTTTGGTTGGTTTGTGGTGCAAACTGTGCAATGCTTTTAGCGCGATCAATTCCGACGATTCTATGTCAAGAGCCATATCTGCGATGCGAAATTGAATTGCCTGGAAGTTGGAAATGCTGCCTTCTCCTGTCGTTCTGGATTTGCAGAAGTTAATGGACGTATTCAGTAAATAACGCATACTTCCACAATGCATGTATGATAATACTGCGCGCTCAACATCCATGGATTCCATAAAAATAAATCCTCCGGCGCCCACAGTTCCTACAATGTACTTCTCGTCAACTTCACAATCCTGCAACATAACTTCTCCCCAGCCGGTATGTTTTAATCCGGCCGATTCACTAATCGGAGTGATGATCACATCATGAACAATGCGGTCGATCAGAAATGCCGTAATCCCTCCAAACAGTCCTTTGTCTTTATCCGTGATCGCGTACACAACTATAAATCGGGCTTCGCAGGCGTTGGTGCAATAAGTTTTAACTCCATTGATGATGTAAGAATTACCTGATTGCATAGCATGTGTCTTCATGTTAAATGCATCACTTCCTCCTTGACTTTCCGTCATTGCACCCGCAATAAGAACAGAATCTTCCGAGATCAAATTCTTGAGAAACGAACTTCCATACTTCGTTACAGGATAATAGCCTGCGCAATAATGTGCCCCCAAACTAAAAGCAATTCCCGGTTCAAGGCCTGCTCGTTCAAGTCCATGAAGAAAGTGCGCTGCTTTTAATGCAAATTCGGTAACGTCTGTAAACTCGAGTTGATGTTCGCTTCCCAACAAGTGTTTCTTTATTGCTGCACCGGATAAATTTTGCGCACGATAGTTATTCGTTAGCGACTCTCCAAGGCTTGTGTATTCTGAAAAATTGGTCTTCATAGCAATTGTTGGAGTGAAACGTAATCTGTTTTTCCTGTTCCGGTAACAGGGAAATTATCTACTTGCAGATATCGGTCGGGTAAGAAGTAGTGCGGAATGTGTTGCAGCAAATGCACGCGCAAATCGTCTTCGGTAAGAGGTTCGTTCGCAACAACAAATGAAATAATTTGTACTGCCGATTCATTTTTATCAATAGTAATTACCGCACTTCGACTAATGTTCGGATGTAACAGCAACGCTTGCTCTATCTCCGCGGGTTCGATGCGATAGCCGCGCCGTTTAATCATTCTATCCTTTCTTCCGATAAAATACAAGTGATCGTCATGGCGGGTCACAAGATCTCCTGTTTGATAAAATAACTTGCCATTAATGGTTTGAAATGAATCAGGAAGTTCGTCATTACTAATATATCCACGAAATACACCGGAACCATTTACCAACAGTTCTCCGAATTCGGTAATGTGCAGTTCGAAATCTGCAACAGGTGAGCCAATCGGAAAAGTGTTTTTGAATACAGGCGTACGATCCGGAATAATTTCCTGTGCGGTACAGACGTTAGTTTCAGTAGGACCGTACAGATTGAAGATTCTTGCGTGAGGCAACAGTTGATGAAATTCAAAAACTCGATTTGCCGAATAGGTTTCTCCCGCAGTGAGTATGTATCGCAACGCTATAGGGCGATGCACATTTAACTTTCCATGTTCACGCAGAGCTACGTAAAAGGTTGGTGTCGCGTAGATGTGGGTAATTTCTTTTTTATGAAGAAACTCTCCAATCAACCGAATGTTTTTCTCCGATTCTTTATTCAGTAAGAACAGATCTCCGCCGGCGAGTAAAGTGAAGTAAATGTCAAAAACGGATAGATCAAAGTGAAATCCCGCAATCGATAAAACACGGATTGGAAGTTGATCTTGAAACGTTTGAATACAATATTTAATGAATGTACTCGCATTTTTATGCGTAATAGGTACGCCTTTCGGCTTGCCGGTAGATCCGGACGTAAATAGAATCCATGCTACGTCGGCGAATACTGTGTTGTCTCCGGTTTGTCGCGCGTAATGTGCACCTATTGTATGCGTTTCTGATGTTGTTTCTGTTGGATGTGAATTCTCTTTTTGGTCAGTGATAACAAGAGAGGGTTGCACGACTTCATTTATTTGCGCAATACGGGTGGACGGCCATTCCGGATCGCACGGTACAAAAGTGATGTTTTCACAGAGTAATGCAATCATTAATGCGATAGTGTTCTCTGACTTACCCGTGATCAGCAGGGCAGAACCTCCGTTTGGCAAGAGCGCACGTAATCCTTCTCTGTAAAGGTCAATTTGCTGAAACAACTCTTCATAAGTCGTATCTACGTCATCGCGGGTAATTGCGGCGTGACCATAGTGCAAATGAAGTTGTTGCTGCACATATTGACCTAAGTTCATGTCGATTGTTTTCGATGAACAAATACCGCGATTTTATTGATGCTGTCAAGATTTTCTTGTGTAACCTCGTGCGCTTCAAACGCAATTCCAAATGTGTCTTCCAGATAGCTCACAAGTTTCAATGTAATGATGGAGTCCATCAATCGCGATGAAATGAGCGAAGCGTCGTCAGCAGGAAGTTGGCTGCGATCGCCGTGGCACAGATGCTCGGTTAAATATTGACGTACGGTTTCAATAATCGGTAAGGCTTCAGACATAATTCAAAGTTACTTAAAACCTCCTGCTTTACGAATGTCAAGGAACACAGGAAATAGGGTATTGTGCAATTCCCTGGCCAGCAACTCGTGGCCTTTGGCATTAGGATGATTGTCATCGGGAGAAATTTGCAAATAGTCGGAATCGTAATTGCTGTAAGGTGGATGGAGCCGAAACAGTTCGAATCCATTGGCTTTGAGCAATTCTTCCGTAGCTGAAAATTCATCTTCATTCTCGTCATGGCCAAGCGTCGGAATCCCAACCCAAAGTACTTTATATCCGTGCAGAGTTTGTTCTTGTTTCAAAAATTGATAGGATTGCTCCACCATCGCTTCCGTGTATGGGGCTAGTTTTATGTCAATTTCTTTACGCGGTTGCCCTTGGTGTACATGGGCTTGTTCAAATGCGGATTGATAAAACGGATATTTCGGATCTATGCCATGTTTTACAATTCCTGAAAGCACCGATCGGAAACGAGTTAACTCACCGCTGTGTGCAAAATAAATCACTAGATCAGGATTGAATTTCGGAATCACCTGCTCGGTAACATACAGGTATTGAGGTACGTGATATCCTCCTGTAGAAAAATTGATCAACTCAACAGTGAATGGTTGTTGGAGAAATTTCAACGAGTCATTAATCAACTTTTCTGCAAGACGGATATATACTTCTTCATCGCTCACGCCACTTCCCATTTCGTAAGATCCGCCGACAATTGCAATACGTAATACATTCGGCGATTTCCGGTAATCAATTTCAGGGTTACGAAGTCCAAACGCATTAGTTGTAAAAAACTTTGTGCCATGGACAATTTTGATATTGGGTTTTAATATTCGCTTGCGTAAATCAGCAACAGGTTGTTCGGCATCTGAAAACCATTCCGCACGCGATCCGAATTGAATGGGCATTTCCCACGGAGTCTTCCCTTTGCGCTGTGTAAGCTGTTCGTAATAGCCTTGTTCTGCATCTATTTTATCTGCTGCATTGGTAAAATATCCTTTCGTAATATCGCTTAAAGTGGCAGTTCCGGTAACGTTAATGTGAGGAGCAATAAACGCAAGCAGAAATAGTATTGCCGTTCCTGATAAAATCAGCGTTAGTGTGTATTTACGGTTGTTAAGGAATTTGTTCAAGCGATGAATTAGCAACCAATAACCTGCAAATAACGCGATAACAAATGCGGAAATAGTTAAGATTGTTTTATAGCTATCAATATTATTAATTAAAACATGTTTAAAGAGATAAAGGAATTCACTAATAGAACTACTTTCCCAAAATAGCCACATGAAACTCATGAAAAGAAACATTCCTGTCACACGCAAGGAATACAGCACAGAAGACTTCAGGTCACGACGCGTAGCAGATGACGGACGAAGGATCTCTAGTTGTAAGCTAACAGAAATACAGGCTCCCAATATCATCCAGTACAAAAGGTCGGTTGCTCTAAAATCTATTGTTCCTCGTATCCAGAACCATTGGTAATTGTGCAACAGCCAAGTCGCAGTGAACATGAATAATCCCGTGAGTAAAACAGGATAACGTACTTTTTTACGCACCTTGAAATAGATGCTGTAATATAGAATTCTTGTAATGAAATCCTTCCAATAGATGTTCAGCTTTCTCCATACCGATGTAAATCCGGAAATGAAAAACGCGTTATTAAAAATAGGTGGTAACGAATAACCGAACAATCCGCAAATGCCAATAATAACATGAAAACTTCCAATCATTTGTAGGATGAGCAAATAATTGACAATGGTGTATACCATCAACGACCAATTATCTGTAATTGATGTTGCCGGAGGTTGGAGCGCATAAAATATTCGATAGGTTATCAGTTGTCCTACTCCCAAAAGTATTCTTCGAAAAGATGTTCGGTACAGTTCTTCATCAGAAGTGCTTCGAAATTGGGATGTCCATGCACGATAGTCAATGATTGGAAAGAGATAAAATACCAGATTTAATGGCTGCAACAAGTACGTAACTTGGAGCGAAAGCGCCGCAGGAGCCGTCTCCACTTTTCGTTCGTAACTATAAAGGATAAGTCGGAACATGAGCATTGCGCCAAGAATAGGGATGGCTATGCGCAGTGATGGAATATACAAGATGTTGAGATTAATCAAAGCTGCGAGAGCTGTCAAAATTAATAACAAGACCAACCGAAGTAGTTTATTTTTAACAGTGATGAAAATTGATATTATAAATACAATTGTTAATATGATAAAAATTGAAGTTACTAGCGGTAATACTGAAAGTATACAGAATAGAGTCAATGCGATTTGAAAGGTGGGCTGAATTTTCTTCGGCAAAAAGTGATTGATGGCGATACCTCCGGCTAGCATCGGCCATACCAAATTCAGGCCGGCGTCCGCTGCTATGCTGAATACATCAAAAAGTGCTGTAGAAATGGTAAGTGCAAACAGCAGGAACATAAAGTCTCTCATGTTACCGCTGCGAGCTGCATCATCAGTATTAGGAAACCAATTCCTTTTTATGTACTCCTTAATGTTCATTAACCGCGCTTGCTGAGTATCGATTTTATATTCCACCACCAATCGGTATTCTTCCGATAAGCTGCAGTTAATTCTTTTAATTCGGACAGCTGTTTGCTGATTTGAAGCTCCTCTAATTCCAATGCTAGCCGATATATTTTTACGTCCCACTTGTTCATATCAGCTATGATCAATTCATCGGAATCAGAATAATTAGCAGTTACGCTAGCTTTCCCAGAACGATGTAGAATCCGGTATTTCGGGATAGGAAAATTATGGTATTGACATAATCGCACAATGAACATGTCGATATTAGGCATGGTTCCTATAAGCTTAAAGTGCTTTTCAAGTACAAGCTTGGCTTGTTGGAATTGAACTTCCCCAATTTCACCATACGGCAGATTCAGCGTATTGGACAGCATACGAACCTGACAATTGTCAAGCCCTTTCCAGATTTTTGTTTCGTGTATGCCGGAAATACCTTTCGCGTAACTTTTAAAATTTGAATAAAGAAAATGAGTGGGGTCGTTCAGAATATTATAATAAGCAGACTTTACTCGCGAAATGGGTTCACGAAAGACGGCGCTGTATGCAGGATATTCGCACATAATGCGATCGTGAATTCCAAACGAAAGATGTCCATGTAAACATTGAATGGCGCGCCGATCTTCTTCTCCTGTACTTAACAGATCCTGATTGCCGTGCCACATGCCTTTGGTAGCAAACCGCTTATTGCGTGGGTATATTTTCTCAAGCACACTGTGTACAGTTAAACCTCCTGCCTTAGGAATATGCATGTATACAAAACAGGACTTACTAGTGCTCATAACTTTAATTCTTGTACTTATTGATCGTCCTTTGCAACAAACGGCAGTGCATTCATCAACATTGAAAAGTAATGATTACGCTTTTGATAACGCGGGAATTTCTTTGCAATTTCAGGATGTTGGCTAAGCTGCTTTTTAAAACGCTCACAAACGTATAAATACAATTTATGATCTAATTGATTATAGGTATTAATGACATCCAACGTAGCTGCGTCGGGCTGATAACGTTTAGCAGAACGATTCACTTTTAAACGTCGGTAATAGGGGATTTTCCAATTGTAACGTTGTTGCAGCAATAGAATAAATTCATCAAAACGCTCTTGAATTCCAACAATAGGGAAGTGTTGCTCAATATTCGAAATGGCTTTTTGAAGATCGTTTGCCCCTATAGTTCCAAATGGTGCATGCATATTTCCGGATAGCATTCTTACCTGGCAGTTATCGAACGGCAAAAAGTTAGCCTTGGTAAACAACTCTTCTAGTGTATAGCGGTGCTCATCCATTTCAGCTGCAAAGTGATGGTCCGGAAATCGAAGTATGTGTTCGTAAAGGGAAATGATTCGCGGCACCACAGGTCGCATCAATGAAAAATATTCAACGTGGGAATGATTGAGATATTCGTGTAGTCCAAATCCCATATGACCATACAACAATTTGATCCGGGCACGCTCAGCATCGCTTAGTTTCTTGAAGTTGGGATTATCTTTCCACATCTCCCGCACTAAGAAACGTTCGTTCTTGCGGTAGTTCATCTCGAGGATTCCTCGAGTAGTTGAACCTGCCGTTTTGGGAATATGAAGGAATATTAGTGTCTTGGGATGCGCCATGCTCATAAGGTTTTATGGATGGAATACCCTAATTGTGCCAATGTATCGCCGTTTTCTTTTTCCACGCGGGCAAGTTGTTCCGGTGAGAACAAATGACGCCATTGCTCCGATTGGCCTTCTCGAAAGAACAATTGTCGGCTCTTATCTCGAAACGCACTTCCATGTTGAAGTTCCGATTTTTGCAATTCGAAAAATGAACAACGTGAAACAACTTCTTCATTACTCAAAATGGAACTAATCCCGCAAAAATCCCGAATGCGTTGAATCTCCCGTTCCGGTGATTGTAGTACACTTTCATATTGAAGAAGTAAAATTCTGTCCGGAAACCGTTGTCCAAATTCCAGCGCTTTCGTCACATGAGATTTCCAGCTGCCAAATACATTGTAGTGATCGATAGAACGAATGTATTCATCAAATGAACCTTTAAATTCACCAAGAGCTGTCTGATAGTGAAAGTAGGAGTTGAGCACATCACGGTAGTCTCGGTAGATGTAAATGCATTTTGGGTAATATTCAAACCACGCATGGTGCGTCTTCATGTAACGCGGCTCCGGTAGTTGATTTGCTTCGGTGTAATGCGAATAGAGATCAGGAATAAATTGATCAATGTTGCGAGAAGTAATATGTTCGTGCGGGTGCAGCAGATTCCCAATGATAAATCGTAACCAAGTGTTCCCTGATTTAGGATAGGAAACAATAAAGGTATCCGTCTCATAAATCTTATCCAACGCCAGTTTCCATGCGCCTTCATCAAATAATCCTGCTTTAACCAGGAAATACCGGTAATATTGTTTCAACGTTTTAGGCATGGAGCCTTAAATTTACTCGCTTTTTCGGGTTCGGGAAATGAAATACGCAATTGTTGCTCATGTTTTCAATACTTCACATTGTTAATCCTTATAGTTCTGCGGATGCGGATGCTGTCTTCGCGCAGCAGGTAACATTGGAGTCGATGCGTGTTGCTCAGAACGCAGCAGCGAATGAAGTTCAGATAACTCTTGGAGCAGTTACAATTGAAGGTGATGAAATTGAGATTCCGGATTTTATGTGTCATCTGGGAGTAATCAGGTCTGCGCACGAAATTGCTTCTGCGAATCTGCCATACATGCAAGATATTTTAAACGTAGCAAAGGATTCGGACAGATATGATGTCGTGATGTATTCGAATATGGATATTGCTATACAACCAACGTTGTACACAGAAGTACTGTCATATTATAAGCGCGGTTATGATGCGGTTTGCATTAATCGGCGAAGAATAGTAAACAGATACAAAAGTGTGACGGAATTATCCGAAATGTATTTGGATAAAGGCTTGCCGCATCCCGGTCTTGATATGTTTGTCATGAGTAAAGCCGTGTTGAACAAAATAAATGTCGGGAAAGTTGTTATCGGTCGGCCATACATCGACATGGCGTTACTTTATGCTATTGTCGCTGCAAGTGAAAGATTCACTCTACTTGCGCGAAAGCAACTCACATTTCATTTGGGGATGGAATTAGTAAAAGTGTGGGGACCCAAGAGCGATGAAGAACACAATTACAAGGAAGCACGCAAAGTGGTGAGTGGTGCATTTCAATACCTGAAAATCGAAAATTTTCCGGCTGCAGAATGTAGTGTTGTAAAAAGACATTTCACTTGGTTAATGACACCGTATTATCATTATCCGTCTATGTTGCGGTTAGATTGGACACAAAGAAAGTCTGTTCGACGAGCTGCAAAGGATTACTCTTCGGATTGGAATCCGGGATTGGAGAAAATTGTTCGGCTGATTTTGCCTCCGGATGAATTCTAATTATTGTACTTGATTAATTGCTTGGGGTCAAGTATTCCCATATAGTAGCCCCACTTATAAAAATGTCTGATTCCCCCGCGAATAAAGCCGGGTAGGCGATATGCCATAGGATATTTTTGTCCTAGTTGCTGCAGTTTCATCAATGAAAAAATATTTCTGCAAATTTCATCCTTACGATTGGCGAAGTGTGGGTGGATAATATCTGCAATAATCACATAACGATCTTCTTCACTGTTATTCCAGGCACGGTGATAATGTGCATCACAAAAAAGTAACCATTTGCCCTTGTCCCAGCCTCGTTGCTCTCCGCGTACTTCCAGCCCGCAAAGCGGCAGTCCTGCAGGTACGACAACGCCCAGATGCGCCCTTATCATCACGTTGGAGTCACCGTAATGTGGTTTAATTTCCGCATGTGCAGACAGCTTGCTGATACTCGCAGATAACAAACCCGGAATTGATCGGAGAAAGTCGTCCATCTCAGGGGAAGCTATGCAGGCTTTGTCATTTCGTATTCCCCAGAAATAGAAATTGGCCAGTTGCCACGATTCAGGCGTAGTAGGTAGTTCTTTTAAAAAGTACGGCTGTAGTTCTTTCGAATGTGATTTAACGTACTTATGGAATGCACTTTCGAACGCCGGAAAACGAGTTTCACTTGCTGCAACCCAATCGTAGTCGGCACGATTAAAGTACGCGGGATAGTTGCCACGATACGCGCCTTTGTAACTATACCATTCAGGTTCATTAATGTACGAAGCAGCTTTCATGGTGTTGCGTTGTCAATGTTAATAGTAAAACGCTCTTTCTGTGCCGGTGGTAGCTGCAACAAAAGTTGAAGCCACACTTTATCCGCAGGGCGAATTGCCAACTGAAATGTCACTTTAATCTGTTGACCGAATTTTCGATCGAGTGTTTGTCGAATGCGCGCAGTTTTCGATAGAAACGAATTATGGGTCAATATTAATTCTACAAGTTGTTTGTCAAAATCGCGATGTACTTCGTAGCCTAACAATTTGTTGTAGTGAAGTGCTTTGACGTTGTCCTTGCGGATTCGTATGTAATTTTCCTGTTGACCTATCGCAAACGACACTTCAGTCAATAGCATTGAAGCGTAAAGCGTCCATTCGCTTTCCTTGTGGTTGTTATCCCAAATGAAAATGCCGCCGTTTTTAGTGATGTTTCTTTGTTCATTAATCTCTGCAGCACTTATCAAACCAATTGCAAGATCGTTGTGCAAAATCACGAAATAGTTATGGTGCTCGGAATTGATCGATTGGAACCATTCTTGCTGCATCTCGGGCGTAATGTAATCCTGATAAGACATATTACTTCTGATCTCTGCAGAATTTCGCGCAACACGGATCATCTCCAGATCTTGCTCTTCAACATTGCGAAGCTTTATGCCGTAACCTTCAATGATCATTTGACGAATATACTTAATTCGTATTTTGCATAAATCTGACAACTATCATGCATCCAATTCTTTTCAAGATAAAATCACTGCTACTGCGAACGTTCTATTTTAAATTAGAACAGCAGTTGTTGTCGGGTAGTGCAAAGTCGGTTCCGCAACAAGCTGCTATTGCGCTTTTCACAACACATAAGGCGGCATCATCAATCTTGTCGATGCGGTTGTCGCGCGTAATGGCGGATAATGATTATCGGATTGCGGATCTAAGTTCGTATTTCGCTAAAGTTGATCCTGAAGCCAGATCCCGCTTTCTGAACGATACGGATTGGAATAGTAAAGTGTTCGCCGTTCCCGGTGTTTTTCATGCAGCATTTCGGTATCCAACGGCCAAGGTTCCGGTGCCTCCGCTCAAAATAATATTAGTGTTGCGGGATCCTCGTGATGTGTTGGTATCGTACTTCTTTTCTTTCAAATTCAGCCACCCGATACAAAACGAATTTGCTAAAAATGTTCATGATGATGCAACTCGGTTGACTATTGATGAATTTGTTTTAAAGCACGCGGATGATTTTCTGCGCCGTTACAATTCCTATTCAGATTGGATTGGGAAGTCCAATGTATTGTTCATTCGTTATGAAGACCTGATTGAACGACCGAGAGAAATTGAGGAGGCAATGTTCGCTTTTATTGGAATCGATAGCAAGCAAGGATCCCTGTTTGATGAATCTGATTTCACGGCAGCAGCGGAAAATCCATCACAACATAAGCGGAAAGTTACTGCAGGAGATCATCGTGAGAAACTACAAAGTCAAACAATAACCGCGCTTAATAAAATCTTTGAAAGCCATATACAGCTGCTCAATTATAGATTCTAAATTATACACGTTCTCGAATAACGTAGCCGGGTTTACGATTTTGTAATTGGTAAAGTTTGTATAAGTACCTCCCGATAATTCCCATACACATCAGAAGTATACTACCGGTAAACAGTATCGCTACAATCAGCGCAGTAAAACCGATAGGCACATCGTAAATAAATTTTCGAATAATAAATAGTGTCCCAATAGCAAAGGTTACAAGCGATCCGATCAGTCCTAACCAGGTCATCAGTTGAAGTGGAGCTGCGGAATGGTTGACTATAACATCCAAATAAAGCCTGAATAACGTTCGGTACGAATAGGTTGATTGCCCATGCTTTCTGGCATCGTGCCGAACTGTCACGCTAGTATAATTACTGGTGTACCACGACAGAATTTCATCAATAAACAACATCGTATTGTGGTGATGTGTGTCAGTTTTCTTCGCTATAGTGGCACGTATCAAGCGAAAGGAACTTCCTTCAACTTTGTTCTCCAGGTAACGCGATGATTTTCTTACAAAGTAGCTTCCTGCATTCCGCACTCCGGAGTGTTGTTTGTTTTCAGGAATACCATAAACGACGTCAGCTTGTGTGTTGTCATAAGTTGCAATCAGCTTTCCAATTTCTTCAGGCGGATGTTGTAAATCATCATCCATCGTTATAATTAACTCTCCCGAAGCAATAGAAAATCCGCATACCAAAGCGCTGTGTTGTCCGAAGTTGCGTGAAAGGTTAACGCCGATCAACGAATTGCCGTAACGTTCTTTGAGCCCGGCAATAGTCTTCCACGAATCATCCTTCGATCCGTCATTCACCAAAATAATTTCATGCGGAATATCTGCTAACGACGCTGTGGTGCGTTGCAAAAGCTCCTCCAAGCTTTTGGAGCTGTTATAAACCGGTACTACGACAGAGACTTTCGCACTCATTTGTTATCCAATGTTAGTCCACCATCCATGATTAATCCCGTGCCTGTAACCCATCGGGAAGCAGGGGAGAGGAAGTACAATGCTGCAAGTGCAATATCTTCCGGTTGTCCCGGACCTAAGGGGTAACGGGCGATGTGTGCATCCATGACTTCGGAAGAGGCATCAGCTTTTGCCTTGTCGTACATGGGTGTAATAACCATTCCCGGTCGTAAATAATTAGCACGAATACCTTGGTGCGCATATTCAACCGCAATGGTCTTCGTAAATGTTTCCAAAGCAGCTTTCGATGCACAGTAGAGTGTACCGCCTTTATGAGGAAATTCGGACGAAATCGATGACAGAAATAATAATGAAGCGCGGTTATTAAATTTCTTTAAACGTAATAATTTAGAGGTAAGCAGCACAGCAGACTCAAAGTTTATTCGCATGGTTTCACGAATCTTCGAGTCATTTAAAAACTTGATCGGAAAGGAGTGTACAAAACCTGCACAATACACCATGCCGTCCAGTTGTGGCGCCTGAGCAGCTAATTGCTCCGGAAAGTCATCACTTGTTAAGTCTCCCGCATATTGTAAATCGCGCTTAGTGTCGAGTAGTTGAAATGTTTCATTTAGTCGAACTTCATTTCTGCCTGTAATCACCACACGTCCACCGGCTTTAACAATGTGTTCCGCAACACTACGCCCGATTCCGGATGAAGCGCCGGTAACAAGAATTGTTTTACCCTTAAGCCCGAAGGAATCTGTGATATTCATGATTTAAATGTACAGAATTTCGGGCAGCACCAGCTGATGAGTAGTCAACTGAGCACTTCCCCAGGAAAGACCAACTCCAAATCCAGATAGCAGCCATTTGGTTGTTAATGCTTGTCGATTACGGCATGCATGTGCAATCGTAAGCGGAATACTTGCGGAACTGGTGTTACCAAAATCATGGAGCGTGTAAGGAACTTTTTCAGCAGGAAATTTTAATTTCTTACGGATCGTTTCATCCATAAGTTTATTCGCCTGATGCAGAATTAAATAATCTATGTCATCCGGACTTGTTCCGGTTAGGTTCATCAAGGTTTGGATGGATGTTGGTGCTTCACGAACACTGAAATTAAATACTTCGGAACCGTCCAGCCACAAATTCCGTTGATGACGAACGATGCCTCCTTCTAAAGTTTGTTCCTCAAAAGTCGTAGCATCTATAGGATGTCGTATTCCTCCATGCGGAATATAAATGGCTCGTTGTCCGCTACCGTCACTATTCAGGTCAAAGGCAATTTTATAATCGCGGTTATATTCCAGCGCAGTTGCTGTTCCCGCATCGCCAAAAAGCGGATAGGTACTTTTATCTTTTTTATTGGTAGCTGCTGTACTAACATCCCCGGCTAGTAACAACGCTTTCTTAAATGCTCCGGTTTGCATCATTGCGGTAATCACTGTTAACCCGTACACGTATCCGCTACAACCGAGATTAATGTCAAGCGCAACACTGCTTTTTTTCATCCCTAATCGATCCTGCAGAATTATCGCGGTGGCAGGTAGAAAATAATCCGGCGATTGAGAAACCATGATAACTAGATCGACGTCTTCTACCCGCCAATTCAGCTTATTCAATAATTTATTTGCTGCTGCGTAGCACAAGTCTCCCGTAGTCTGGCCCGGCCCGGCAACATGTCGATATCGAATGCCGGTTGTCTTTACAAACAGTTGTTGCTCGCTTGGCGTCAGTAGCTCATACTCCATATTGTCAATTCGCACCGCAGGCACAGCCGCGCTGATACCCGCTATAGAACTTCCAACTGTCGTAAACGTTGCCAAATTATTGTCGTGTTAAAAGTAAGTTGTGTAAATCACGCAGTGTCGAACATCCACGCAGATCCTCGCCTGTAACGGTAATGCCGTATTCTGTTTCACAAAATGCAATGATGATCAATACGTGCATCGAGCTCCATTCGGGCAACTGACGGTAATTCGTGTCAGGCTTTAACGATTCGACAGGAAACGAATCTAATTCAACAAGTAGCTTCTCCGTGAAAATTTCTAAACTATCCATGACGTCAAACTTAAGGATTATGAAGCACGTTGTTAGTATTGTAGCATCGTTATTCCCCATGAAAAACCGGAACCAAACCCGCAAAGCAGCACACGCATGCCCTTTCGCAGTTGTCCTGTGGTTGAGGCATGGTGCAAGGCAAGGGGTATTGAGTTTTGCACCGTGTTCCCATAGTTTTCAATACAATGCACAAATCGCTCTTCCGGAATTTCCAGCTTTTTTCTCAGCAGCTCGTTGAGGTAGTGATTGGGTTGATGAAATACAAATAGATCTATTTCGTCGAGCTTCAATCGTTGCTGAGATAAGTAGGTTGTTACCAGTTCAGGAACCGTTCGCATCGTAAAACGAAACACTGCTAATCCATCCATTTGAAGGTGATTGTCAGTGGTAATGTTACCGAATTCATCAACGATTTCCGGAGCGTTGGCATCAACTCCGGGGTGTCGGGAACGCCCATTTTTTATGATAATTGCTTCTGCGCCGCTACCGTCATTCCCCATTAGGAATGGTCCTAAGCCGCCTTGATCGGTATGCTCAATAAGAGTAGCACTTGCCGCGTCTCCAAACAAAAAACGGTTTCCCTTATCTTGAGGATGTATGTACTTGGTTAATACGCTGACAGTTAATAGTAAAACTCGCTTGTGTGTTCCGCTTTGTGCAAGCGCATCCGCAATTTGAAGACCGTATAGATAACCGCTGCATCCTTGCACTAAATCCAATGCACCTGCGCTACTTTTCAATCCCAGTCGATGATGCAGAATCCCTGCAGTTGTTGGTGCATAATAATCGAGGTCGCACGACAAATAGAGCAAATAGTCAATTGAGCCCGGGTCAAGTTGCAAATTTTCCATCAACATTCGGGCGGCATTAAACGCCAAGTCAGATCCGAATTCACCATCCGAAGCCACATGACGCTTCAGAA